>JANRLM010000097.1 GCA_033762595.1 Rickettsiales bacterium | reverse complement strand
TATAAATTTGATTTTGATAGGAATCTCAACCCTGACGATAAAATTTTCGGCACAGAAAATGTGAAAATTGCGATTGATGAAACCTCACTTTCTATGCTTGAAGGCTCTCAGTTTGATTTTGTAGAAACTCTTACAGCCTCTAATTTTGAGATTAAAAACCCCAACGCATCATCATCTTGCGGTTGTGGCAATAGCTTTTCGGTGTAGCTAATATCGGCAATAAATTGAAACTTCTTTAGTAAAATCCTTTATCTCGCTGCCATTTTCATCTAAAGTTTTTATGCCTGCACCCCAGAGAATTGGAAGAAGGGGTATATAATCATAAGGCTTCAAATTCTGCTCAAAAGTTGCTGTAAGATAGCCATTCGCAAGTAGGCCATAATTATAACAATCCCCGCCATAAACTTTTTTTGCATTAAGATTTTTTGCAATTTCCTCAAAGAGTTTTTTACCTTTTGCATCAAGCAAATCAGGTGAAGTTGTTGCGATAATATTAGTTTGATTAGGGTTTTTATTACTTCTTTTTGATGAAATTAATTTATTATTATAATAAGATTTATAATTTTTCTGCCCTTTAATTCCAAGCCATAATTCTTCAGTGAATGGGTTATAAATTGCACCTAAAACTGGTTTACCTTTGTGCATAAGCCCAAGCAGAATGCCCCACATCGGCCTGCCACTTGCGAAACTTGATGTTCCATCAATTGGGTCAATCACGAAACAAAATTCCTCAGATAAATTTTTTGCATCGCTAGAAAATTCCTCACCAAATATTGCGTGCGTTGGATAGTTTTTTTTAATTTGTGTTGTGATAAATTTCTCAATATTTTCATCAGCGATTGTAACGATTGAGCCATCTTGTTTGGAGTTACTTTTTGGCTGATTCCTGAAATATCTTAAGGCTATAATTCCAGCGTTTTTAAGTGTTACTTCAAAGAATTTTTTGTAAATATTATAGTTCATTTTTGAATTTAAGAGTGATTTTGTTTATTATTTTATAATTTTCGCTAATGTCAAATTTTAGAATTACCTTTTTATGTCACCCCGTGCTTGTCACGGGGTTAATTGTTGAGAGTATTCTTATTTTATTATTAGAGCGAGCTTTTTAATTAACCCCGCAATACTGAAGGCAGCTGTTACTGCCTGAAGCGGGGTGACAAGAAAGCTATGAAAAATTCAAAAAACATTAATGAAAAATATATTTAGAAAAATTTTCTCGTTAAAATCATTGGTTGCAATAATAGTTTTGCTTTTGATTTCTGCCTCTGCGTTGATGTATAATTTGTTTTCTGAGAGTTTTCAAAGCTATCAATATGATATTCAGCTTACGCAATTAATAATTGTTGTGAATGCCTCTATTGCGATAATTTTGATTATATTAATAGGCAAAAAAATTCAGCAAATCAGAAGGCGAGCGATTGAAAACGGCACTGGCTCACGAATGCAAAAGAAGGTTGTTGTTCTATTTACTCTGCTTACAATTATTCCATCGCTTATTACGGCGAGTTTTGCGGTTTCGTTTTTCCTATTTGGAATGAGAGGTTGGTTTGATGAAAAAATCAGCGAAACGCTTAATAATTCCGTCAAAGTGGCGGAGGCTTATTTGAAGGAACATTCGGAGAATATCAAGGCAGATTCCTATTCAATGTCGCGAGATATAACGCGTTTTGCAAATGAATTAGTTGAGAATAAAAAGGATTTTCAAACCTATCTAACGGCACAAGCAAATTGGCGGAATCTCTCAGATGTGATAGTTTTTCGTAAGGAAGATATTTTGGCACATTCTGATGGCACTATCCCTTATTTAATTGATTTTGACGCGATAAATTCTGAATCAATCGCAAGAGCTGATAATGGTGAAATTGTTCTTACAACTGAAGATGATGACAAAGTAAAAGTGCTAATTAAACTCAAAGGTTTTAATGATACTTACTTGCTTGTAAGTAGAAAAATTGATCCGAAAGTGCTTGAATACACTAAGCAAACTAAGGACTCCGCATTTGAATATAATTCCGTTCGGCAAAACGCAGATAATTTGCAACTGCAATTTATTCTCGCTTTTATAGGGGTTTCAACGATTTTAGTTTTATCAGCAATCTGGATTGGCTTAATTTTTGCGTATAAACTTGTTTCCCCTATTCACAAACTTATCAAGGCAACTGAGCGTGTGCAATCAGGCGATTTAACGGTTCGCTTGGAAGATAGGGCAAATAATGATGAAGTTACAACGCTTTTCAAAGCATTCAACCGAATGACAGGAAATCTGCAAAAAAATCAACTGCAACTTGTTGAAGTGAACCGCCAAATTGATCAGCGTAGAAGGTTGATTGAAGCGGTTTTTTCGGGTGTAAATTCTGGCATTATTGCACTTGATGAGCATAAAAGGATTCGTATTTTTAATAAGTCAGTTGCCGATATTTTGAAGGTTGATGAGCATTCTGTAAGTGGCAGATATATTGCGGATATCTTCCCTGAAATAACGCTTTATTTTTCTAAATTGCGTGAATTTGAGGAGAAAATTTTTCAACAGCAGATTGATATTAAGCGCGATGGAGTTATCCAAAATCTTCTCATAAGAATTGTAACTGAGGAAAATTCCCGTCAAGTTGAGGGTTATATTATCACAATAGATAATATTTCAAAACTGGTAAATGCTCAAAGAATGGCAGCTTGGAGCGATGTTGCAAGAAGGATTGCTCATGAAATTAAAAACCCTCTAACGCCAATAAATCTCTCAGCGGAACGCATCAGAAATAAATTTGGAAAGCTTATCGCAGAAGAAGATAAAGAGAATTTTAATCGCTATATTGATACTATAATTAGGCACTCAGAAAATATTGAGAGGATTGTAAAAGAATTTTCAGATTTCGCAAGAATGCCTGAACCTATAATGCTTAAAAATAATATTTGTGAAGTAATAAAAGAGGCGGTTTTCTCAGAAAAAGTGGTTAATTCTGAAATTGAATATAATCTTAATATTCCTGATAGGGAAATAACTTTTGATTTTGATAAAGAGCAAATTTCAAGGGTTTTACTTAATACTCTCAAAAATGCTGGAGAATCTTTGAAAGAAAACGGAGTCAGTAAAGAGGGGGAAGCCCCAAGAATTTCTATCTCTTTAGTGGCGAATAAAAATGCTGAAATTGAAATCACTGATAATGGCAAAGGTTTTAACCCTGAGTTGTTAAATAGAATTACTGAGCCTTATGTTACAACGCGTGAAAAAGGTACAGGGCTTGGGCTTGCTATTGTTAAAAAAATCATTGATGATCATTCTGGCTCAATAGAACTTTCAAATATGCTTGATGAAAATGGAGTTATATTAGGTGCAAAAGTCAGAATCGTAATGCCAATCTGATGGCAGATTGCTGGGCTAGTATTAACCCCTGCTTTCCTTCAAAAATTTTAAGAATTCGGTTTGAACATTTTCAACACTAATTCTATCTTGAGGACGTTTTGGCCCTGCAACTGATGGCTCAACGCTTGCTAAATCAAGTTTTAGAATATCTGTAAATATTGGGGCAGGGGAGTTTTTATCGCACCACATATTCTGTGCTTTTGCATATTGCTCAGTAAGTGCAATAGTTTCTTCAGAACGGCTTGTATTTTTTAGGTATCTTATAGTTTCCGCATCAATTGGGAAAAAGCCCATAGTTGCACCATATTCAGGCGCCATATTTGCAATAGTTGCCCTATCTGCAAGTGGCATATTTGCGAGACCCTCACCAAAAAACTCAACGAACTTATTCACTACGCCTTTTTTACGAAGCATTTGCGTAACCGTTAAAACTAAATCAGTTGCGGTAACGCCAGCCTTTAATTTACCGGAAATCTCAAAGCCAATAACTTCTGGAATTAGCATTGAGATTGGCTGACCAAGCATTGCTGCTTCCGCCTCAATACCGCCAACACCCCAGCCTAACACCGCTAAACCATTTATCATTGTTGTATGAGAGTCAGTTCCAACTAATGAATCAGGATAGGCAAAAACCTTGCCATTTTTTTCACCAGTCCATACAACTTGTGCAAGATATTCCAAATTTACTTGATGGCAAATGCCAGTTCCGGGTGGCACTACACGAAAGTTTGAAAGAGCTTTCTGCCCCCATTTTAAGAATTTATATCGTTCAATATTCCTCTCCATCTCAAGGGCAACATTTTCTTTGAGAGAAGAAGAAGTTGCATATTTATCAACCATTACAGAGTGATCAATCACCAAATCTACTGGAATTAGTGGATTAATTTTCTCAGGGTTGCCACCGAGTTTTTTTATCGCATCTCGCATTGCGGCTAAATCTACAACTGCGGGAACGCCAGTAAAATCCTGCATTAGAACGCGAGCTGGTGAAAAAGCAATCTCGTGATTTGATTTTCCATTATTTTTGAGCCAATCGCCAAAAGCTGTTACATCTTCCTTGTTAACGGCAATTCCATCTTCCGTGCGGAGTATATTTTCCAGCAAAACTTTAAGCGAATAGGGTAGGCGAGAAAAATCCAAACCAGTTGCTTTTTCAGCCTCTGGAATGGAAAAGTAATTATATTCCTTACCATTTATCTTTAACGATTTGAGAGAATTGAAACTATTTTTCATAGACGATTTTGATAAATTAATTTATTTGATAATAAAGTAATTTTAACAACTTGAAATTCATATATCGCCTAATCTTTAATGGTTTTTTATCTTATGTTCTTAAGTTTCCAAAATATCACATATTCTTACGGAGAAAGGGCGATTTTAGAAGATGATGGTTATACTATGTTTGAAGGTGGTTGCCTTGTGATTAAGGGGGCGAATGGTTCTGGTAAAACTACTTTATTGAAGATATTGGCAGGTTTGATTGTTCCTAAAAATGGTTTTGTTTATTATGATTTTAGCTCTACTTCTCACCCAGAGATAGAGGGGGCTTCAGTATTTGAAATCTCGGAAGATTATCAAAAGTATCAACAAAATATAAGTTATATAGGGCATAATTTGGCTGTTGATCAATTGTTATCGGTTAGAGAAAATCTAAACTTTTGGGCGGAGATTTATAATCTAAAAGAAGGGATTCTGCCTGCGATTAAATATTTTGAGCTTGAGGATTTTCTTGATACTGAATGTAGTAAACTTTCAGCTGGTTGGCAGAAAAGAGTTGCACTAGCTAGGTTAATTTTGAAAAAATCTAAACTCTGGATTTTAGATGAGCCTTTCGCAAATTTAGACGAGAATATTTCTTCCAAGCTACAAAATCTTATCGCTTCTTTTTGTGATAGGGGTGGTATGGTTATTCTAACAGCACATCAAGAAGTTAAACTCCCTTTTGGTGTGGAGATAAATTTATAGGTTTTAATTATTGCTATTTTGTGAGTTACGAGAAGATTGTGAATTGTTTTTTAACTCTTTCACTGAATTTCTAAATTCGCATCTTAAAACTTTTCTAGCATGCAGAAGGTTTGCATCAGCGATTTTGTAATCATTAGTGAGGTTGCATAATTCACTATTTCTGCTTTGTGAGCAATCTGCGAGCCTAGGCTGTTTTTGTTCAATACCCGAGCAATTTAGGGCTTGTGAATTAGCATCAAAACTAAATAGAACTATTGAAATAATGGCTAATGTTAATCTAGCTTTCATAATAATAAAATAATATTAAAATTAACCTTAAATTAATAATATTTTATCTTAATTAATAAGAATAGCAATGAAAAAAATATCCTTAAATAAAAATTAATTATTGCCCGATTCTTTGCCAGATACGGCGTTTAGCAACCCAGAAAAACCAAGTGAAGAAACCTAAGAAAATAAGAACCTTAACTCCCATTGATTTTCTATGTTCCATTTCTGGCTCAGAAGCCCATTGCAGGAAGTTCACAACATCCTTTGCCATTTGCTCAACTGAAGCAGGTGTTCCATCTTGGTAAGTAACTTGACCTTCAGAAGTTAGAGGTGGAGACATTGTTATAGCACCACCTGCAAAATAAGGGTTATAATATTTTCCTTCAGGAATAATTAACTTTTTAGGTGCTTTTTCATTAGGTTGGTAGCCAGTGAGAAGCGAAAACAAGTAATTTGCACCATCATGGCGAGCTTTAATAATCAAAGATAGATCAGGCGGGTAAGCACCATTTGCGGCAACGGCAGCTTGCTTGTTTTTGAAAGGAGATGGAATTTTATCTGATGGTCTAGCTGGTCTTTCAAACATTTCGCCATCTTCATTTGGCCCATCAGTAACATTGTAAGTTGAGGCTAAGGCTTTAACTTCAGCCTCAGTAAAGCCAACTTCCATAAGGTTTCTAAAGGCAATTCTGCTAACGCCGTGGCAAGCTGAGCAAACTTCTTTATAAACTTGAAAGCCCCTTTGAATTGAGGGTTTGTCAAATTTACCAAAAACGCCATCAAAGCTCCATTTTTGCTTAATAGGTTGCTTTGCATCACCTGCTGAATAAGAATTTTCAGCATAGATTAACAAAATTGATAATAATGATATTTGAAAAATTTTTTTAATCATTGTTTTTATATTGTAATTATTTGATTCATTTTTCTCTCCCCCTGCTTGCGGGGGGAGATTAAGAGGGGGGCTAATCAGAAGCCAAAAAGCACAAAACTCTGACTTAAGGTTTCAGAGTTCAGGCTTCAGTATTGCCCCCACCCTAACCCTCCCCCGTAAACAGGGGAGGGAATATTTAAAGCCTACTTCACACCTTCACCATATTTATCTTTAGTGTAAGCATAAATTGATTCAGGTAGAGCTTTGTTTTTCTCAATTTTACTGAGGATTGGAAGTATAGCTACAAAATATCCAAAATAGTATAATGTACATATTCTGCCAACTATAACATTTGATATGCCAAATGTTGAACCATCAGCTGGCGAACCACCAATATAACCAAGTAAAATGCCGTTAATAACAAAAACCCAAAATGCTATTTTGAAAATAGGGCGATATTTACCGCTTCTAATTGGGTGCTTATCAAGCCAAGGCAATGCAAAAAGAATCAGGATAGAGCCAAACATAGCAAGCACGCCAGCAAGTTTTGAGTTCATTAAAACTATACCAGTGAATGGAATTGCTATATCTGGAACCGCACGAAGTATCGCATAAAAGGGCAAGAAATACCACTCTGGAACAATATGAGGAGGGGTTACAAGAGGATCAGCAGGGATATAATTATCAGGGTGACCAAGATAATTCGGTGCAAAAAATACAAAGCCAAAAAAGATTATAAAAAACACACCAAAACCAAAGAAATCTTTTATTGTGTAGTAAGGGTGGAAAGGAATAACATCTCTTTTACTCTTAACATCCAAGCCAGTTGGGTTGTTTGAGCCGTGAGTATGAAGGGCTATAACGTGTATTGCAACCAAACCAAAAATCACGAATGGAAGTAAGAAATGTAATGCATAAAAGCGGTTTAGAGTAGGGTTATCAACGGAAAAGCCACCTAGGAGAAGAGTTTGAACGCCAGTTCCTAAGCCATTTATAACATAATCAAAAGCAGTAAATAAGCCGGTTATAACGGTTGCCCCCCAAAAGCTCATCTGCCCCCAAGGAAGAACATAGCCCATAAAAGCTGTAGCCATCATTGTTAAGAAAATAATTATGCCGAACCACCATAAAACTTCGCGAGGGGCTTTGTAAGAGCCGTAATATAAGCCTCGGATTATATGACAATAAGTTACTAAGAAAAACATTGATGCTCCAACCGCATGAACATAGCGAATTAGCCAACCATAAGGAACATCTCTCATAATTCTTTCAACAGAATCAAAGGCGTAATCAACATGAGCAGTATAATTCATTGCAAGAAAAATACCTGTAATAATTTGAATCATCAATGCAACGCCAGCTAAAGAGCCGAAATTCCATGCGTAAGAGAGGTTTCGAGGCGTTTCATATTCCCCTTGGTGCTTCAAGAAAGTTCTTACTGGAAGCCTTTTTTCAAACCAATCTAATGCTATATCTAAAGTTTTTGTGAACATAATATTTAATAGTTGGGGGTTAGGGCTTAGGGGTTAAAAAGAGCTAAGCCCCAACCCCTAAGCCCTATAAATCTATCCTATCTTAATAGTTGTATCATTTACAAATTCATAAGGCGGAACAACTAAGTTTTTAGGTGCAGGGCCTTTTCTAATTCTTCCTGATTGATCATAGTGTGAGCCATGACAAGGGCAGAACCAAGCATCTTTACCTGTTGAATTGCTAGGAATGCAACCTAAATGTGTGCATACTCCAATAACTATTAACCATTCTTCTTTACCTTTTTTAACTCTATCAGCGTCAGTTTGAGGGTCTGGCATTGGCTTTCCATCATCTTTGCGAGCAAGTTCAACTTCCTCATCAGTTCTGCGTTTGATAAAAACCGGCTTGCCTTGCCACATTACGCGTTTTGTTTCACCCTTATTAACTGCAGAAATATCAACCTCAGTAGTTGAAACAGCAAGGGTATCAGCGGCTGGATTCATTGAGCCAATAAAAGGGGTAATAGCACAAGCAGCACCAATTCCAGCTGTTGCTGAGGCTGCTAGAACCATAAAATCACGCTTAGATTGGTCTTTAAGTTCTACATTATCCATATCTTCATATTCATCACCGATTTGACCTGAACAACCACAGCCCATATTGCAATTATTTTTGTAGTCTTGCACCATAAAAATTTTTAATAGTTCAAAAAAATATTCTGACATTCTTTAGACAATTTGCATTTGTTCTGCAACTAAATTTTAATTATCTACAGAAAATCCTAATCCTTTTTTTGTTTAGTTGTTTGAAAGCCATTTTTTATAAGGACTTTTTTTACATTTGGTTTGGACATAAATTCTATAAAATCTTCGGAGTCATTCATGGTTGTAGCGGATGAAATATCAGCAACAATTGCAATTTGGTAAGAAATTTTATCATAGCTAGAGCTAGGTAATTTAGATATAATTCTAACTTCAGAATTATTTTTAGCCTCGCTAAGATAAACAATTGAAGGTGTATTTGCGTTTGTGGTTAGGTAAAGTGAGGCTCTAGAGTTGTTAGTTTTTATAAGTTTTTTCTCAATTTCTTGCCATAAGTTTAGATTGCTAAAACTTTGTTTTGCAAGCCTTCCAATGGCGTCAAGCTCAGGGTCAGAAATTGCAATAAGTGAAGATTTTACAATAAAATTTATTTTATCTAAATTATTTTCAAACTTAGAGATTTTTTTTAGTAAAAAACTATTTTTTGGAACTACTAAAACAAGCTCATCTGTTGCTATTTCCTTGATACTAAAAACATTTAGTAAGCCTTTTTGCTGTAAATCTTTTATAGCCACTTTATCTTCTGAAATGAATATATTTGCGGCATCACCATCTTCAATAATTTGAGTTAATTCAGAGGTTGAATCATAGCTGGCACTAACAGAAATATTCATTTTTCTACTGAATTTCTGCAATATTTCGTGAAGGGCGTGCGTCATTGAAGCGGGTGCTAAAACTATCAAACCTCTATCAAAAGCCTTTTTTTGTTTAATAGCATATGAGTTAATCGGAAAAAGAAGGAATAAAAATAATATCAGTATAAGCAATTGATTTATAAGAGTGTTTTTATTTTTCTTCAGCATCAGTAAAATTTTAAGTTTATTTTAGGCTAATTTTGTGGTATATATGCTTCACAAGCAAGTTAGAACTGCCTTGTAGCGGTTAAGAAATGTTTGTGCTAAAATTTGGTTCTTAAAAATTGATTTTTAGCTCTCTCAAATTTTTTTATCAACTAAAATCATTTAGAATATATATGTCAACAATATTAAAGTTCAAACAAGGTGCTAAAGTTGTTTATCCTTCTCATGGTGTAGGTGAAATTAGAGGCGTTGAAACCCAGAAGGTTGGTGAATATGAAATAAAAACCTATGTGATTGAATTTGAAAAAGAGAAAATGATTCTAAGAATTCCAGTTGCGAGAGCAGAGAAATCAGGTTTAAGAGCTTTATCTGGCACTAATGAAATGCAAAAAGTTAGTAAAACTCTTCTTGAAAGGCCAAAATCTAGCAGAGGTATGTGGAGTAGAAGAGCAAAAGAATATGAAACAAAAATAAATTCTGGCAACATAATTTCAGTTGCGGAAGTTGTTAGAGATTTACACAAAAATGTTGATGATCCAGAGCGTTCATACAGCGAAAGAATTATCTATGAAAATGCGCTTGAAAGGCTATCTCGTGAGGTTTCTGCGGTTAGAAAAATTGATCTTGATGAGGCATCTGTTTATCTAGTTAAAACTATGAATGAGAAAAACCCTTACTTCATCAAAAAGGCACAGGAAGCTGCAAAAAGAGCTGCTGAACTTGAATCATTAGAAGCTGATAATGATGATGAATCGGAGAATGAAGATTCTATAGCGGCTTAATTAATCTAGAATGTTTAATTAGTTTTTTTAGAACCTTTGTTTCTTTCATTTGAAATTATGTAGCCTGCACCTGCACCTGCTCCAAAAAGTGCAAGTCCAAAGCAACTTGATAACATTGATGAAACAAAGGCTAAAATAACTATAGTTCTTAACTTTACTAGTAACATAAAAATATTTTTTAGGCAGCTAAATCTCTAACTACTTTATGCAGGATTCCGCCGTTGAGGTAATAGTCAACTTCGTTAAGAGTATCAATTCTACAAAGAACTTCTGTGGATTTTTTAGTGCCATCTTGCCTTGTTATGTCAAGGCGGAGCTTCATTTTTGGCGTGATGCCATTTTCTAAGCCAGAAATATTAATTTGTTCAAAACCAGTTAAGCCAAGAGATTTTCTAGTTTCACTATTAGTAAATTCTAGAGGTAAAACGCCCATTCCAACTAGATTGGAGCGATGGATTCTCTCAAAACTTTCAGCAATTACAGCTTTTACGCCTAGTAGATATGTTCCTTTCGCCGCCCAATCTCTTGAAGAGCCCATTCCATAATCTTTACCAGCAAAAATCACAAGTGGCGTATTTGATTTTTTATAATTCATCGCAGCATCATAAATGCTAATATTTTCGCCATTATAAATGGTATTACCGCCCTCAGCGCCTCCTATCATCTCATTTTTTATACGGATATTTGCAAAAGTTCCACGCATCATAATTTCGTGATTCCCCCTTCTTGCGCCATAAGAGTTGAAATCTTTTTTAGTTACGCCTTGCGTTTCTAAAAACTTTGCTGCTGGCGAAGTTGATGCAATATTTCCCGCTGGAGAAATGTGATCAGTGGTAATAGAATCCCCAAATAAAGCCAAAATTTTTGCATTGCTAATATTGCTTGCTTTATCTGAAAAGCTCTTAGACATTCCCTCAAAATAAGGTGGATTATTAATATAGGTAGAATTATCCCAAGCGTAAGTTTGTCCGCCTTCAATTTTAATATCTTGCCATTCTTTTGTGCCAAGAAAAACTGAAGAATATTTTTCTTTGAACATTTTGGCGGTGATTACACTTTCTACCACTTCGTTGATTTCCGCCTCACTTGGCCAAATATCTTTGAGGTAAATTTTCTTACCATTGACTTCAGAAATTACATCTTTTGAAAGGTTTATATTAACACTTCCAGCGATTGAAAAAGCTACCACTAGCGGCGGAGACATTAGATAATTCGCCTTAACTAGCTGATGAACCCTGCCTTCAAAATTTCTATTTCCAGAAAGAACTGAAGCAACCAGCAGGTTATTATCTTTAATAGTTTGCTCAATTTCTGGCAGTAAAGGGCCTGAATTTCCGATGCAAGTTGTGCAACCATAGCCAACTACATTGAAGCCGATTTTATCAAGCTCTTTTTGCAAACCAGATTTATCTAAATATTCTGAAACCACCTGAGAACCAGGTGCAAGAGAGGTTTTAACCCAAGGCTTTGCTTGTAATCCTAATTCGTTTGCCTTTTTGGCAACCAAGCCTGCTGCGACCATTACATAAGGGTTGGAAGTGTTTGTGCAGGAGGTAATTGCTGCAATAACCACATCACCATCTTTAAGATTATAATCACCACATTTTACTGATTTTATAAGATTCTCAGACATTTAATACCTCTTTTTTGTTTGGTTTGTCTTTTAGGTTTTTGAGATAGTTACACTAAACTAGCTAAATTATTTTAGTAATATTTTTTGATGATAAGATTGGTTTTTGCCAAACTTTTTAGACTAAAAATAAAAATACAACATTTCTAACGCTAATTGAATTTAGAAACTATCCTTTCGTAAGTTGAAATTTGCGGGTTGTTGCTATCGTAATAAACTTTAACCTCATCACCAGCTTTAAGCTTGTTGGCTTCAATCTCATTTTGAGTTTCCTCACCTATGAAGTGAGTGCCAAGAATATCATCAAAAGAGTAATGAATTTTGAAAAATTTTTTATTATTAATTTCTGTATATTCTTCAATTTCGTCTATTTTACCGATTGTAATTGAGCCATTTTTTCTGATTATTTTTTTCTTTTTTTCTAAGTTTGAATACTTGGTGTAATAGTAAAAGCTAAATATAATCAATGCTATATTCGCTATAATTAAACCGATTGAAAAGTATTTTTTATATGGGTTTTCAAACTCTTCCAATATAACATTAAAAAACGGCAAATCTTTATAATATTTAATGGTTACTTCATCACCTATTCTATTTGAGTTGTAGTAACTTTCCCATACATCAGATGAGCCAAATTCCTGTTTTATGGGGGTAAAAAATTGATACTCAACAGAGTAGCTTTCTATGTCTTCAAGATTTATTTTTCTAGAAGATTTTTTACAAATTATTTTGCCTCTTGTTTCTTCGCCGAAATAAAAGCTAATAAGCTTTGGGGCAACTTTCAAGCTGTTATAACCAGCCATTGCCATTGAAAGAATTATTAACGCAACGCCAATTTGTTTGTTTATATTCATTTTTATTGAATTTTTAATTCATAATTCTAATCTAAATATTCAAATATTTTTAAGGCAAGTAATTTTGTAGGTTTAGAAATTTTAATACTTGATTAAGTTTGAAATTAGTATTAAACATCATCAACTTTTCTTAGAGTTCGCTTTCTGATTAGCCATATGCAATCCTTATCGCGGGGTAGAGCAGCCCGGTAGCTCGTCAGGCTCATAACCTGAAGGTCGTTGGTTCGAATCCAGCCCCCGCAACCAGACTAATCCATTGATTTATATATTTAATTCCCGCGCGCCATCAAGGCGCTTTTTTTATGCCTTTTCCTCGGTGCCTGCCTGGTGCCTGTTTGTGGGTGAATGGAATTTTGAGTGTTAAATTATTTTCACTTCTTGTATGGTTTGGAAAATATCCAGCAGAAAGCGCCTAATGGTTAAAAAAGTAAATTCTACATTTAGGGGTAAACCAGCATCACAGGGAGAGTTTATTCTCTTTACTATGATGGGACAGGCTCTATTAAACATTCAAGTAATGGAGGAGTGCTTGAGCATGTCTATTACTTTGAAAGCTGATGTTGGACATCCTAAAAATGTATCTAAAAATGAAGCTGATGAGCTATTAAAAAAGCGCCGTTCGTTAACACTTGGTAAAGCTATTACCGAAGCTAAGAAACACAATATATATCAAGGTGAATTGCAAGACGCCTTAAAGGCTTTTCTTGATGATAGGAATTGGTTAGTTCACAAAAGTATTGATGATTTTTATGCGCCAACAGGAAAAGATTTGTTGTTGAAACGACTGGCAAATATAGCCAATGATGCACATAAGCTCCAGCGCGAAATAGAAGATGATTTGATAAAATTTTCTGAGTCTAATGGCTTAGATATGTCTAAAGTAAAACAATATATTTCACAATTGGAGCACCAATAGCTTAAGTTAAAAACCCTATAAATCAGTTAGAGTTTTTGCCTTTTTAAGCTTCTCAATATTTGTATATCTTATTCCCTGCATATAACCTTTTGGAGCATTAC
>JANRLM010000096.1 GCA_033762595.1 Rickettsiales bacterium | reverse complement strand
ATTTCATATAATATTGAAGTTTTTGAAAATGCAAAAATCCAAAATATTTTTGCTAATAGCTTTTATTTAGCTGAAAAATTAGAAGATTATATCTCAAAAAATCACCCTTCAGTAAAAATATTTAGAGAAGCAGAACGCCTTGAAACTGGTGGTGGGCTTATAAATATTTGTAATCATATTGGTTATAAAAATTTATTCACGATGAATAGCGATATTGTTTTTCCAAATTTTTTACAAAACTGCCCTGTTAAAAACCTCCTTTCAAATTGGCAGGAAAACCAGTTTGAAGCTTTGCTTTTAATAGCTCATCGCGATAATTTTTTCGGTTATTCTGGCGTTGGTGATTACTCACTTGATGCACAAAATAAGCCAATAAAAAAGCCAAATAATGATTATATTTATACAGGCCTTCAAATTATAAATGCCACAATTCTTGAAAATTTTCCAAAAAAGATTTTTTCTTTATCAGAAATTTTCAATCTATGCTTGGCAAAAAACAAGTTAGGTGTTACAATTTACCACGATAAAGTTCTTCACATTGGTGATGTTGAAGGCTTGAAACTTGCAGAAAACTTCATAAATTCATAAATTTTAATGTTTGAAAGATTTAACATAATTTGTAAAAAAATTATTTCTGCTTTCTTCATAACCTTTATTTTTAGCTATCTTTCTTGGCATTTGGTTAATGGCAAAAATGGTATTTTGGCTTACTTCAAAGAGAAATCTCGCCTAGAAACACTAACCCATAGAGCTTTAACCATTGAAAGTAAGAGAGACGCTATCAAAAATAAAGTTGAAAGGCTTTACCCAAAGAGCCTAGATGCCGACTTACTTGATGAACAATATCGCAGAGCCAGTGGCAAAGTTAAGCCAAATGAATTTATTTATTATTACGATTAAATAATTCATTGAAATCAATCATTAGGAAATAATTTTACTATATAGCTTTCTAAAGTTAGCTCATCTGCAGAGTTAGCTTTTTGGCCGGTGATTAAAATATCTACATTATTCCCAGTATTTATTGAAGATGAGACCAAAGCTGTAATTGAGCTACCAAAATTTATGGCTGCACCAGCACCACTTATTTGAGATGAGATATTATTTCTATTGCAAATAACTGATGTAGTTCTTGAGCTTAAAGATGTTGTTAAATTTGCACTAAAAAAAATTGTGCCTGAAATACCGCCAAAGCGAACTCTAGGCGTTTTTATATTTGAATTATTATTTAAGCTCCAAGTGGTTTCAATTTCAACTCTGCCGTTCGCGCCCATTGAATTTGCAGGAAGTAGAATAGTTGCCAAGATTTGTTCTGTAGTAACTGCACCAACAGAAATTGCAACCGCACTTTGACCTAAAATATAACAAGTTTTAAGATTTTTACAGGCCTGAATAGCATTTGAAGCACCAGTGCCGCCATCTGCAATTGCAATATCAGTAACGCCAGAAATTGCACCGCCAGTAATATTCACCGCATTAGAATTTTGTGAGGCGATTGTGCCGATATTATCTGCAGTAATATTGTTAGAAAACGTAACATCGCCATTATCTTTATCAATAATGATTGCATCATTCCAACTTGAGCCATCTGGGCTAACTTTGAAGTGAAAATCATCATCACCTGTAAGGCCAATTTCTGCCCTGCCAGAATAATTATTTTGAAATAAAAAAGATGCAGAATTTGAAACCGAATTTTTATTAAGTTTCACCTGCACATTATCCGCAATATTATCAAATAATATCGCATCACTTTTAACGGCTAACTTATTTGTTGCATCCGCGGTTGTGTTAATGCCGATTCTTTCAAGGTTATCAAGGCTTATAACAGGTTGCCAAGTTGTGCCATCAAAGAAATATAATTTATTTTCATCATTCACATTTATAATGAAGCCCTCTTTTGGAGTATGAAATCGCCAGCCCCAATTTTCATTAAAGTAAGCAATTTTATTGGTTTGCCCTGCCCAAGCACCAGTTGCAGAAGGGGGAATTATATATAAATCACCATCTTCTGGGCTGCTGGGTGGCGTTAAAATAGATTTTGAAATCGCCCCTTTTGCCAAAAGTGCATCAATTATTGTAAGTGCTTCATTCAGTAAAACTTCCTTCTGGGCTTGGTTTTGATAGATTAAAGGCAGTAATAAATTTGTAGTTTTTTCGCTCATAAAATTCCATAATTTAGGTTACTTCTAAATTGTGGAACATTTATTTTAACTATGGAAGGGGGGTGTTTGTTTAGGTTTTGGGAATTGGGAGTTAGGCGTTGGGATTTAAGAGTTGGGGTAAAGTAATTTCTATACCCCAATTTCCAACACCTAACTCCCAATTATGAAAATATTATCACATAAATTAGATTTAATATTAAATTCACTCTAATAATTGCTTTTTTAATTGATATAAGTAAATATTGTTGTGTTTTAATATTAAATAATAACAAAAATTAGTGGGTTTTCTTATGTTGGATAAAAGAAGAAATAATCTTGTTGAAGATATTATAAACACTATGCCACAGGCAAACCTTGTGCCAATGGTGATTGAACAAGATGGCAGAGGTGAGCGTGCATTTGATATTTATTCAAGAATGCTAAGGGAGAGAATTATCTTCCTAAATGGCCCTGTTCATGATGGAATGTCTGCACTTCATGTGGCACAATTACTTTTCTTGGAGTCTGAAAATCCTGATAAAGATATTTCGCTTTATATTAATTCACCGGGTGGTGTGGTTACTTCAGGCCTCGCTATTTATGATACAATGCAATATATCAAGCCTGATGTTCGCACTATTTGCTTAGGGCAAGCGGCTTCAATGGGTTCACTTTTATTAACTGCTGGTCAGAAAGGTAAAAGATATTGCTTACCAAATGCAAGAGTGATGATCCACCAACCATCTGGCGGGTTTCAAGGGCAAGCTACTGATATGGAAATCCATGTTAAAGAAATTTTAAGCCTTAAACGCCGTTTGAATGATATGTATGTTAAGCATACTGGTAACAAATTGCCAATCATAGAAGCCGCGATGGAGCGTGATAATTTTATGAGTGCAGAAGAAGCTAGAAAATTCGGCCTTATTGATGAAGTTGTTGAAAAACGCCCTTCTGGCACTGAGGAAGAAAAGAAGAAAAAGTAGTCTCTTTTAGTTTAATTATTTTTAATAAATTTGATTTCAGATTAGAAGCCTTCATAAAATTAATAAATTGAAAAAAATTGCATTAATAGATTACGGCTCTGGCAATATACATTCGGCTTTTAAGGCGTTACAGAAAGCTGGAAATGATATTGCAGAAACACAAGTTTTTATAACCTCAAACGCTTCGGATTTGAAGGAGGCGACGCATATTGTACTGCCTGGGGTTGGTGCATTTGCTGATTGTTATCAAGGTGTTGCCTCAATTTCGGGTATGCTTGATGAGTTAAAAGAAAATATTTTACAGCTGAAAAAACCTTTCTTAGGTATTTGCGTTGGTATGCAATTACTTGCAGAAAAAGGCTTTGAAAATGGTGAACATCAAGGCTTTGGTTTTATTAAAGGCGAAGTTAAAAAATTTGAATCAATGAACCAACTCAAAATCCCACATATGGGTTGGAATAATATAAAAATCTCTAAAAATTCAGAAAATTTTTTATTCAAAAATATTGCAGAAAACTCTGATTTTTATTTTGTTCATTCATATCACTTTGAGGTTGAAAACAAGCAAGAAATTTCTTCAACTTGTAATTATGGCTATGATTTTTGTTCGGCAATACAGAAAGAAAATATTTTTGGGGTGCAGTTTCACCCAGAAAAAAGCCAGCAAAACGGGCTAAAACTTCTTGCCAATTTTATTGCGTTGTAATAACCATAAACTATCAACCATCAAATATAAACCAATAAAATGCTCTTCTTCCCAGCCATAGACCTTAAAGATGGAAATTGCGTTCGCCTTTATAAAGGCGATATGGAGAAAGCTACAATCTTTTCAAACAGCCCAGAAAACCAAGCAAAAATCTTTCAGGAAGAAGGGGCGGATTATCTTCATATCGTTGACTTAAATGGTGCTTTTGCAGGCAAGCCCGTAAATGATGAAGCGGTTAGAAAAATAATCGCTAATATTGAAATTCCAGTGCAACTAGGCGGTGGCATTAGAAATATTGCAACCATTGAAAGCTGGCTTGAGGCTGGTGTTTCAAGGGTGATACTCGGCACAGCCGCTGTTAAAAATCCTGATTTTGTTAAAGAAGCGTGCAAAAAATTTCCGCATAGAATTGTAGTTGGCGTTGATGCAAAAAATGGCTTTGTAGCCGTTGAAGGCTGGGCGAAGGAGAGTGAAATTACCACTGAAGAACTCGCCAAAAAATTTGAAGATTCAGGCGTTGCCTCAATAATTTACACTGACATTTCTAAAGATGGTGCGATGCAAGGGGCTGATATTTCAGGCACTAGCAAACTTGCGAAAGCAACTAAAATCCCAGTTATCGCTTCTGGTGGGGTTTCTAGCTTAGATGATTTAAGGCTTCTCAAAGCTATAGAAAAAGATGGCGTTGCAGGAGTTATTTCTGGCCGAGCCATTTATGAAAAAGCCTTCACAATCCGTGATGCTATTGAAATTTTGAGGTAGCAAACTTAATACCCAACAATTTACCATTTGCAAATTTGTTATAATGCTTTACTGAACAATTAGTTGTTAAAAACCATAAAAAAACTACAAAAAATGAAAAACTTAAAAGTCACTTCTGCTATTTTAGGCTTAGGCTTAATTGCATTATATTCAACTGCTTCAAATTCAGCTTCTTCTGATGTTTTTGGTGGGGCAAGCTTTATCAAAGATGCAAGCCATGGCTTTATTGGTGCAGTAACTGCAACTAATGGTGATATAACTCAAGAAGGTTTTCTTGTTCGTGGCAGTGCGGGTGCTGGTCAATATGATTATGATAATAGAAATGTTGCTGGTGGTGATGTAGAAACTAATTTTGGTAGCATTGATTTATTAGGTGGCTATCAGGCTTTCTTCCAAAATAATCAAACTCTAAAATTTTATGTTGGTGGCAGTTGGGAAAATCACCAATTATCTCCAAAAGATTACAATGCAGAAGTTAGAGGCACCGAGTTTGGCTTAAAATCTCAAGTTGAGTATTATGCTAATTTTAACAATGTAGTTACAAATGCAATTGGTGCTTATTCAACTGGTTTTGATACATATTTCACATTAGCTAATGTTGGCTATGATTTTGGTGGCTTTGCATTTGGCCCTGAAGTTGCCTTTTTAGGAAATGAAGGCTTCCATCAGCAACGCGTTGGTGGTTTTCTTGGTAATATAGAAATTGGCGATGTTATTTTAAGTTTAAGTTCTGGTTATGCATTTGCCTCTGGAGTTGCAGAACAAAGCATTTATGGTGGCTTTAACTTTACTAGAAGATTTTAATATAATTTCTTTAATCTATATTTTTTTGCTTCCACATTATCTAGGCCTTTAGTTGAAAGGCAAGAAAACCCTTCCTCAGTGCAAACTGAAAGGGTTTTCTTATTTGAGGAATCAGCTAAAAATATTTCTAAATTTATTGTTTTACCTAAAGGCAGGTTTTCAAAGCAAATTATATAAAATTCATCTTTGGTAATTTCTTTTATAACTGCATATTTAAGATTATTTTTATCAAAATTTATCAAAGCCGCATTCCAATTTTTTTCTTCTGATTTACTTAGAAACTTAAACGATAATATTGATTTTAAGAATTCCAAAGGGGTAGTAAAAAATTTATTACGATTCAAAAATTCTCTATGCCAATCTATTGAATATAGGCTATTTGCAAGAATATCCCTATCATCATTTGAGCCCCAAATTATACTTGCTGAAATACTATTTTTTTCAATATTTTCAATTTTGGCAGAAAATATAATCTCACCAAAAGGCATAAATAATTTAATTTCTATAATTTCAGAATGAGAATATTTTTTTGGGTTAGAATCATAAAATTCAATCCAATCTTCTGAGATTTTTTTTGTTATTCTAAAATTATTTTTATCACCATTAATTATAATTGGTGCTGGAATATCAAACCTAAAAAACTTATGAGTGTTTTTTGAATCTTTAATAACTTTTATAGTAAAAACTATAACTTTAATGCAATTAAATAAAGCCCAAAAGCCAGCTATGGCAAATAACTCAATGGTGTATCCTTCGCCGAAAGATTTATAAATATCAAGTTCAGAATGTTGAAATTTTTCTGGGTTGATATAACTTAAAAAATATTTAGCAACTGGCCCATAATTAAAATCTTTTGTTAATTTTATAATAGAATAAATAATCGCAAAAATATTCACCGCTAATAAAATTAATTGAGGCATCATTAATCCTAAATTAATTTTACCTTTGAGATTTTTCTTAGAGCTTCGCCATTTTAATTTTGCTCCAAAAACACCAATTGTAGAGATAAGGTGGATTGGCCAGCGTGCCATTGCGAAAATTTCATTCACCCAAAATCTTGAAAACCCAGAGCCTATTTCCTGTAAAAAAAGATAATTTATTATCGGAAATAATAAAACAATCATTATGTTGAAAACGCTTATTTCAAAAGGTTGTAGGCCAAAAATCAAAGCACCAATTGGAATGATAAATAGCAATAATTGTTGCCAACCTTCTAAATAAATTATCCCTAAAGTAAGATAGGAAATTTTTTGTTTTAGCGATAATTCTTTACATAATAAAATATTTTCTAAGGCTAATGCATGCAAATTTCCATGCGCCCACCTTCTTCTGGTTTTGTAATATTCTTCAAGGTCTGAGGCCGCAATTCCATAAGCAATAGATTCATTCAAATTCACAATTTTATAACCAGCCTTATGAAGTTTTAGCGAAGTGTGAATATCCTCTGTAACTGTATCAGTCGGTATTACGGCGATTTTATCTAAAGCACTTCTTCTATAAATAACACCTGTTCCAACACAAGAAGCACCATTAAAAGAGTCTCTACAAGGTTGCGAGATGCTATAAAAGAAAGATTGATCATGCCAAATAGCATTATTTTTTTGGGAGTTAATATACTGAAAAGCATCAATATTATAATAATCCTGAGGGGTTTGAACCATTGCTACTTTAGGCTCTGTAAAAAAACCTAGAGTAACATCTAAAGCGTGAGGCATTGCGATATGATCAGCATCTAAAACCATTATAAATTCTGCATTACTATGCATAAAGCCATTATTCAAATTTCCAGCTTTTGCGTTTTTATTATCATCTCTTCTAATGTAAATTATATCTAGCTCTTCTGCGAGCTTTTGAACTTCATCTCTCTTGCCATCATCTAATAAAAAAGTTTGATGCGGATATTTTATATTCTTCGCTGCAATTATTGTTCGCCTAATAATTTCTAGCGGCTCTTTATAAGTTGGCACAAAAACATCAACACTAAGGCCTTCTGGTGCTTGTTTTGGCTTATTATGATTATATTTCCAAGATGAGAATATTATTGAAGCACCAAGAATAAAACCCATTATTTCCGCAATAAAATATAGGCTTGAAAATATTATATAATTCTCATTAAGAATGGTTACACGCCAAATTAAATAAAGAGAGTAAATAATTAAATATAAAATAGCTGTGGTGCGAATAAAAATTTTACGCTTTTCAAACCTTTCAAATATTTGATATGAGGAAGTCTTAAGATTAAGATTTTCTTGTAAAATATCGTATGACACTATCCAGCCTTGTTTTTCTTATCAGATTTTAGGAAATATAAAATTTTGAAAGCTATATCTTGAGCCATTTCCTCAGCGAGTTTATTTTTAGCATCTTGCTTTAGGGCGTATCTACCATACTCTGAAGCAACCGCATCATAACCACCAACTGATCTCGTTCTACCATCAAATAAAACTTTGCCTGTTTCATTATTTTTTAGAGAGTAATTACCATCTAGAACCACATTAAAACGGGTAACTTGCCTATCAATCTGAATTGCGACCGCTTGCTCAGAAATCACTGCGTTTAGATCAACAAAATATGATTGATCAATGTTAATGCAAGCTTGGTTTAGCTTATCTTGAATTGCATATTGCATTCTTTTTCCGGGCAGACTTATTGCTGGGTCTTTTACTTTGAAATTAGAGCATTTTGATTTGCTATTTTCACCCCTGTTCTTATTTTCATATAGTGGCTCAAACCCACAAGATGCAAGAGTTAGAAGGAGGAGAAGTGTGAGAAAGTGTTTCATACAACCACTATATTAAGGATTTTATTTGGAACATAAATTATTTTCTTAATTTCTTTTCCGCTGGTTTGAGTTTGAACTGCTGGTTGCTCAAAGGCAAGTTTTTCAATAAGTTTTTGTTCAGAATCTTTTACAATTTTAATATTCGCACGAAGTTTTCCATTAACTTGCACCACAATCACAACTTCATCTTCCTCTAAAAGCGATGCATCTGCCTTTGGCCAAGGGGTTTTATATAAAGGCTCTGAATTGCCTAATTTCTGCCAGATTTCCTCAGTAATATGAGGAATTAATGGATTTAATAATTTTATTGCGGCTCGCATTCCTTCCATAAAAATAGCTTTGGCGGCATGCTGACCTTTTGGCATTTTTTCAAGTTCATTGGTGAGTTCTCTAATTCTTGCGACGGCTTTGTTGAGGTGGAAATTTTCCAAATCAGCAGTAACTAAATGAATAGTTTTGTGAGTTAATTTTCTGATTTTTAATAAATCGCCTGCAACACCAAGTAGCCAGTGATCACCATCAACGCCTTCTTTATAATCAGAGGAAAAAGCAAGCTTCCACAGGCGTTTTAGATATTTATACGCACCTTCAACGCCGGTTGAACTCCATTCTAAATCACGCTCTGGTGGAGAATCTGAAAGCATGAAAAGACGAGCAGTATCCGCACCATATTTCTCAATAATAAAGGAGGGATCAACCGTGTTATGCTTAGATTTACTCATCTTAATAGATGCACCAGATTTTATTTCCTCACCAGTTTTTATAATTTTATATTTGCCTTCACTAACTCGCTCAACTTCCTCAGGATAAAGCCAATTACCTTTGGAATCTTGATAGGTTTCGTGGCACACCATACCTTGGGTTAGCAATGCTTTGAAAGGCTCTGCAACATCGTGATAACCGCATTTGCGAAGTGCTTTAGTGAAAAATCTTGCATATAATAAATGCAGAACCGCGTGTTCAATGCCGCCGATATATTGATCAACAGGCAACCATTTATTAGCAATTTCTTCATCAAAAGCCTTTTTATTTTGTGGGTCAAGATAGCGGAAAAAATACCAAGAAGATTCAAAGAAAGTATCAAATGTGTCTGTTTCACGAGTAGCTGGCTTGCCGCATTTAGGGCAATCAACGTGCTTCCAAGATGGGTGAGAAGCAAGCGGATTACCTTTTATTTCCTTAGAAAAATCTACATCTTCAGGCAGTTTAACTGGAAGTTGATTTTCAGGAACTGGCACCGCACCGCAATCATCACAATAAATTATTGGAATTGGGCAACCCCAGTAACGCTGGCGAGAAACGCCCCAATCCCGCAAGCGATAAGTGATTTTGCCTTCACCAATTTTTCTTTCTTGCAGGGTTTTAATTATTTTTTGCTTAGCTTCTTTAACTTCTAAACCATCTAAGAAATGAGAATTTATAATCATCCCATCGCCTGTGTAGGCTTCTGTTAATACCTCACAATTATTAGAAATAACCTGCCTAATCGGTAAATTATATTTTTTTGCGAAATCAAAATCGCGTTGGTCATGAGCTGGACAAGCGAAAATTGCCCCCGTGCCGTAGCCCATTAGAACGAAATTTGCGATGTAAATTGGCAAAAATTCATTTTCTAAAAATGGGTGATGAACTTTAAGCCCTGTATCAAAACCTAGTTTTTCTGCTTTATCTAAAGCCTCAGCAGTAACTGCAACTTTGCGACATTTCTCAGCAAATTTTGCAATTTCATTATTATTTTCTGCCAGTTTTAATGCAATTGGGTGATCAGATGAAATACCAATAAAACTCGCACCGAATATAGTTTCTGGGCGGGTGGTGAATACTTCTATTTCGTCTATCGTTAATCGTTTATCGTTATTAGCTATTTGAAATTTTATTGAAGCACCTTCGGATTTTCCAATCCAGTTTTTCTGCATTGAAACAACTCGTTCTGGCCAATCGGTTAGAATATCTAAATCTTTAAGTAACTCCTCACTAAAATCAGAAATTTTTAGGAACCACTGCTTGAGCTTTTTGGTTTCAACCAACGCACCACTTCGCCAGCCTCTGCCATCAATCACTTGTTCATTAGCAAGCACGGTTTGATCTATTGGATCCCAATTAACTGAGGCCTCCCTCTGATAAGCAAGGCCATTTGCTAAAAAATCCAAAAACATTTTTTGTTCATGCTGGAAATATTCAGGGTCGCAAGTTGCAACTTCTCTATCCCAATCATAACCAATACCAATGGTTTTGATTTGCGAACGCATGAAATCTATGTTCTCATAAGTCCATTTTGCAGGGTGAGATTTATTTTTAATAGCAGCATTTTCTGCCGGCAAACCGAAGGCATCCCAACCGATTGGATGCAGAACATTAAAGCCAAGCGACGCCTTAAAACGAGCCGCCACATCGCCAAGCGTGTAATTTCGCAAATGCCCCATATGGATTTTACCAGATGGGTAAGGAAACATTTCAAGGCAGTAAAATTTTGGCTTGGAATTATTATTTATATCGGTTTTGAAAACCTGATTTTCTTCCCAATGTTTCTGCCACTTTGCTTCTGTTTCAATGTGATTATATTCGTGCATATTAGTTGGTAGTTAGTAATTGGGAGTTGGGGAGTTGGGAAGTGGGCATTAGGAGTTGGAAGTTGGAAAATTATTTCTTTTATAAAAAATTTTGGTTAAAAACTGAATACTAATTCCTAGTTCCCAATTCCTAAACCCTAACATCTAAATAGTATCTCCCTGCAAGCGGATTTCACGAGCACGAGAGAGGATTTTATCTTCCATAATTGTTTCAGTTTCTTTAGAAACCTTAGAATTAACCCATCTGCCACCAGAATAAACTTGCTTAAATAAAGTTACGGCAACGCCGCTCGCCCTTAAATCTGTTGAGTTTATGAGAACATTGGCTTTGATTCTTTCATTTTTCTTATCTTCATACCAATCAGTAATTATAACGCCACCAATCGCATCTGCGGAGGTAAGTGGCATAAAAGAAAGAACTTCTAAACTCGCTTGCCAAAGATATTTATTAACACCACCTTTAACATCTGTATTTGCTTCACCATCAATATTTCTATTGCCACCTAAGAAACTACCGCCACCAAGAAGAATTCTGCCCCTTTTAGCCCTTCTAAGTTCTTGGTTAGCCATTGGATATTTGAGGTTAATATCATCAGATTTTCTGCCAAGTTTTTCAAATTTTTCTTCCTCATCAGATGAGCAAGAAACCAAAACCAAACAAATGAATAAAAATAGCAAATTATTAAGTTTCATAATGAAATTATATTATAGTTTTTTCTATAAAAACTTATTTGAGTATTTTGTCAAAAGTTTTTCTTTGGTAAAAAAGAATTTGGCAATAACTAATATCTATAAATTTTATTAAATTTCTGCCCTTTTTCACCATAGTGTCACCCC
>JANRLM010000095.1 GCA_033762595.1 Rickettsiales bacterium | reverse complement strand
AGAGCCTTTAATTAATCGCCAAAAATTAGGTGAAATTGTTTTCAAAAATCCGAACAAGAAAAAACTGCTTGAAAGCCTTGTATATCCTGAGCTTTCTAGGCAAAGGCAAGAAATAATAAAATTGCTAAATCGCCAAAATTTCAGAGGGGTTTTGGTTTTTGAAATCCCACTTTTATTTGAAAATAATTTAGAAAATCAATTTGATTTTGTGATTACAATTTTCTGCAATAAAATTATTCAAAAACAAAGGGTTCTCGAGAGAAAGAATATGAGTGAGGAGAAATTTAATAATATCCTAAAAACGCAAATGACACTCTCAGAGAGGCTAAAAAAATCAGATACGAGCTATAATTCAGGCAGTCATCAGCTTTTCATTACGAGCTTTGCGGAGCTTTTGAAAATCATCACCAGCGTGGTAAGATGAACGCGTTAGCGGTGAAGAAGAAACCATTAAAAAGCCCTTAGCCCTTGCCATTTCAGCATATTGCTCAAATTCTTCAGGTGTAACAAACCTATCAACTGGCGCGTGTTTCGGCGTTGGCTGAAGATATTGCCCGATAGTCAGGAAATCCACATCAGCACTGCGTAAATCGTCCATTAGCTGATAAACTTCTTCTTTTTTCTCCCCCAAACCAACCATTATGCCAGATTTCGTGAAGATTTTTGGATCAATTTGCTTTATTCTATCAAGCAAACGAACCGAGTGGTAATAGCGTGATCCGGGGCGGATTCTCTGATATAAGCCCGGCACGGTTTCTACATTATGGTTAAAAACATCAGGCTTTGCCGCAACAACTATTTCTAACGCCCCTTCTTTTTTGAGGAAATCCGGCGTTAAAATTTCAATTGTTGTGCGTGGGGAAGTTTTACGAATCCGCAAAATACATTCCGCAAAATGTTGTGCGCCACCATCATCTAAATCATCTCTATCAACTGAAGTTATAACGATATGCTCCAAATTCAGCTCTTTTAGTGCATTTGCGAGGTTTTCAGGCTCATGTGGATCAAGCTTATCAGGCCTGCCAGTTTCAATATTGCAAAAGGCACAAGCACGGGTGCAAACCGAACCCATTATCATAACGGTTGCGTGCTTCTTCTGCCAGCATTCGCCAATATTTGGGCAAGCGGCCTCTTCGCAAACGGTGTGGAGTTTATTCTTTTTGATGATATCACGCGTTTCAAAAAAGCCTTTGGAGATAGGGGCTTTAACCCTTATCCAATCTGGCTTTGGTGGTGGAAGAATACTCGGACGATTAGCTTTTTCAGGGTGTCGCAATTTTTGCTTTTCGGGCTTTTCTGATTTTTCTGAATTACCATCAGCAAAATTATAACCGACTATTTGAGTTTCATTTTCTTGCATTTCCCACTTCTAAATTTGCCTTAGAAATAGCTATTTTTATCAAAAGTTCAAGGAGTATAAAGGTAATCTTAAAAAGATATAATTAATACTATTTTATAAGTCTATGTGGTTTTCTTACAATAATAAATGATAACTTTTAGAGATTAGTATATTTTACAACATAAGAGTTTATGAAATATTTTTTTGATGTTATTAAGTCAGGTGTAGACACAAATTAGTGTTTATAGGGCGTGAGGAGAGGCTTCATTTTGAATAAAGTGGATCTCTCCACACTTAAGGAAAGATCTTTTACTTTTTGCAACTATTGGCTTGGAATCCAATAATTCATCAAAACCTTATTCTACAAAAATAATTTTGGTGTATTTTGTTGCAACAGAATAATTTATTTTTGAATATTTATATATTGTTATTTTTTTTTACGTGTTCTCTTAGCAACATTTATAAAGAATTTTCTGTTAAAAAAGGTAATCTAGTATGATTTTATTTCTTAAGAATATATAATTGGCAATTAATTCCTTAAATTTCAATAATAACTGGTGTGTGATCCGAAGGGCTTTGCCAATCACGAGTTTCTTTATAGATTTCAAATTTTCTGATTTGGTTCTTTAGTGGCTCAGTAACCCAAATATGATCAAGCCTTCTGCCTCTATTAGATTTTTTCCAATCTTGGTTTCTATAGCTCCACCAGCTATATAATTTTTCAGAATGAGGGACAAAATCTCTCGCAACATCAACAAAATTGATGGATTTTCTAAATTTTTCAAGATGCTCAACTTCAATCGGTGTATGCGAAACCACATCTAATAATTGCTTATGACTCCAAACATCATTCTCAAAAGGGGCGATGTTAAAATCACCAACTGCTATTATATTATTTCCTTTTTCACGATTTTTTGAAAACCATTTTGTAAGCTCTTTGTTATACTCAATTTTATGTTTGAATTTTGGATTTTCCTGAACATCTGGAATATCACCGCCAGCTGGAATATAAATATTATGAAGTTCAAAATTTAGATTATTATTACTGCCAAACCCCTCAAACTCAGCAGAAATATGCCGTTTATCATTGTTATATAAACTCAAAGAATTTTTAGGCTTGAACTTAAACTTTGAAATTATCGCAACGCCGTTATAAGATTTTTCACCAGTAAAATGCAGAAATTTATAGCCTTCATTTGCGAATTTTTCAGCGGGAAATTTATCATCTTCGCATTTAGTTTCTTGTAGGCACAGAACATCAATATTGTGATGATTTAGAAAATTTAAGACATTATCAATTCTCAAACGAACGGAATTTATATTCCAAGTGGCAATTTTCATATTCTCTCTTTCAAAAATTCTTTGGCGAAATTTATGCCCCTTTCATCTATCCAATGACCAAGATTTTCAAGTAATTTTGTTTGCACAGAAGCATTTACCGCTTTTAATTTTTTCTCAGCGTGGATTGTTTGTTGAAAAGGCACAACATCATCATCTTTGCCGTGAATTAAACAAATATCTGGCGTTGAGTTAAAGCCATCAGTTGAGATAATCGCACCTGAAAAACCAACCACTCCTAAGCATTTTTCTGGCAGATGCAAACCTGCGTGAACCGCCATTAAGCAGCCTTGCGAGAAACCAATCAAAATTAATTTAGAATAATCCAGATTATATTTTTGCAGATTTTCTTTTATAAAAGCGGAGAGTTTTTCATTCGCTTTTGAAGCACCTTCAATCAATTCTGGCAGAGATTTTCCCCATAGAGGAAACCACTGATAGCCAACTTCACCCATCATAAAGCCTTCAACTATATATTTTTCAGGAGCATTTGGGGCAAGAAAAACGGCATTCGGAAGAATATCTAAAAAATCACTCGCAAGAGGTAGCAAATTTTCACCATCAGCACCAATTCCGTGAAGCATAATCACCAAATGAGAAGGCGTTGCAGGTGGCGTAATTTTATAGGCTTGGAGCATTAGAAATAATTTTAACCAATCTTAAATACGCCAGCGATTTCAACACAGGCGTTTAGTGGAATTGAAGCGATGCCATAAGCAGCACGAGTGTGAGAGCCAATTTCCGCACCGAAAATCTCAACAAATAAATCGGAAGCACCATTTGCAACTAAATGTTGAGAGGTGAATTCAGAATCTGAAGCAACCAAAACTTGCAGATGCAAAACTTTTTGTAGTTTGGATAAATCGCCGTTGCAAGCAGCCTTCACGCAGGCAATAAGGTTAATTGCACATTGTTTAGCTGATTCTTTTGCTTGCTCAAGGGTAATATTTTTCCCAACAATTCCTTTATGTTTTATTTCACCATTTTCAATCGGCAATTGCCCTGAAACATAGAGGAACCCATCAGCAACCGCATAAGGCACATAAGAAGCTGCTGGCTTTGCAACATCTGGAATTTTTATTCCAAGTTCATCAATCTTTTTTTGTGGATTCATAATTTTAATTTTTTTTGTTTTTATATTTCTAAAACTATATTTACTATTTTATCAATAGTAATGTTTTCTTTTTCTCTAACTTCTTTTTTGATTGGCAAAAGATAAGTTTTGCTTTTTGAATCTGGAAATATTGAGGTTTTCCAAAGGGTTTTGCCAATTTTAGAAGAACATTTTATAGCTCCCCACCCCCTTCTAATGCAGGAATTTAAGAATTTAATTTCTGCTGAAATATCTTCCGGAACACTTACAAAATGCCAAGAAGATTTGGGCGATGAATACAGCCAAACTTTTGATTTGAATTTATATTTTCTAGAATTTTTTTGCAAATCTAAATTAATTTATCAATTTTATGCTATGTTTCTCCTCCTGCTTGCGGGGGAGATTAAGAGGGGGTCTTTTTCCAAAGCCTATCTCATCAACCAATTATGCCCCCACCCTAACCCTCCCCCGTAAACGGGAGAGGGGATAAAAGAGCATAAAATTTTCTAAAAAACAAATCTATATTAATTTATCAATTTTGCTTGCCAAGATAAAATCATTCTCGTGCAACCCATTTATTTTATGAGTTTGTATATAGATTTTAACATAGCCCCAGCCAAGTTGAATATCTGGGTGATGTGCCTCAGCTTCTGCAACTGCACCAACTTTATTTACAAAATCTAAGGCTTTTACAAAATTTTTGAAGTTAAACTCGCGATAAATTTTTGTGGCGTTTTCTTTGAGTTCCCAAAGTGGAGTTTGTGATAGAAAATTTTTTGCCTCAGCCTCTGTTAATGGCGGAATACCTCCTTTGCAAGGAACGCAATTTTTTGTATCAAGCGATACATTGAATGTAACATCTTTTATCATTTTTCAATCGTTTTTTGTTAATTGTTATTGTTAGGTAAAGGTAAATTTCTGTAGTTTTTCCTCTATAGTGTCACCCCGCATTTATTGCGGGGTAAACCATAAAACACGCTCAAAAGAAGTCTTAGAAACACTTTTAACCATTAACCCCGCAATAAATGCGGGGTGACAATTGGTGGTTAAGGAGATTATATCTGTCTTTATCCAATAACCTATGTTAATCGATTAGCTAATAACTAGCAACCATCAACCAAAAAATCATTTCTTATCTAAACCAAAAGCAGTATGCAGACTTCTCATTGCTAGTTCAAGATATTCTTCATCAACCAGAACGCTAATTTTAATTTCAGAAGTTGCAATAACATGAATATTCACGCCTTTTGAGGCAAGAACTTCAAACATCTTTGCTGCAATACCAGCGTGAGAACGCATTCCAACGCCGATTAGAGAAATTTTTACCACCGTGTCATCTTTGTAGATACTATCAAATTTAATGCCAATTTTGCTGAGGATTTCCTCAGTTTTTGCGATGTCTGTTTTTGCAATTGTGAAGGTTAAATCAGCCTTTTTAGCATCTTTACCAACATTCTGCACAATCATATCAACGCTAATTCCCGCTTCAGCAAGTGGGGTGAAAATTTTACCTGCAATACCGGGGGTGTTTTCAACGCCTTTTAGGGTAATTTGAGCATCATTTTTGCTGTAAGTCACACCTGTAACAACTCTTCTTTCCATAACTTCCTCCTCTTCAACTAAATATGTTCCTTCAACATCATCAAAGCTAGATAGAACTTGCGTTCTAACCTTATAAACCATTGCTAATTCTACGCATCTTGAATGCAGAACTTTTGCACCAAGTGAAGCCATTTCTAACACTTCCTCATAACCGATTTTATTGAGCTTGCGAGCTTTCGGCACGATGCGAGGGTCTGAGGTATAAACACCATCAACATCAGTGTAAATATCGCATCTATCAGCCTTCAAAGCCGCCGCAATTGCAACCGCTGAGGTGTCAGAACCGCCACGACCTAACGTTGTAATTTTTCTATCAAGCGGATTTTCAGCAATTGTTACACCCTGAAAACCGGGGATTATAACTACATAGCCTGAATTAACTTCTTTCAGTATTCTTTCGCCGTCTATATCTTCAATGCGAGCTTTGGAGTGATTTTCATCAGTAAGAATTGGGCATTGCCAAGAAATCATTGATTTTGCTTTAATACCAGAATTTTGCAAAGCAAGTGCAAGCAAACCGATTGTAACTTGTTCACCAGTTGAAACTATAACATCATATTCAGCAAGGGCTTCATTGGAGGTGAGTGGGTTTAACTCCTCAGCGAAGGCGACGAGTTTATTGGTTTCACCACTCATTGCGGAAACTACAACAACAACTTGGTTTCCTTTATCAAGTTCCTTCTTAACTTTTGTTGCGACATTTTTAATTCTATCAGTTGAGCCAACAGAAGTGCCACCAAATTTTTGAACAATTAACGCCATTTCTATTAAAAAAGTAATTGAAATTTATACGGCTCTGTTAGAAGAAATTTACAGATTATTCAAGCGGTTTTTAGAATATTATTTCAAATAATCCCTGATTAAAACTTCCGCAATTTGCACAGAGTTTAACGCTGCACCTTTGCGAATATTATCTGAAACCACCCACATATTAATTGCCTTAGGGTTAGTTACATCTTTACGGATTCTAGAAACATAAGTCGCATCTTTGCCTGCTGCTTCATAAGGGGTCATATATCCGCCATTTTCGTGAGTATCAACCACTTCAATTCCTTCAGCTTTTTCCAAAACTTTGCGAACATCTGCAACGGAAATTTCTCTGTCAAATTCAACATTTATAGCTTCACTATGGCTAACAAAAACCGGCACACGAACACAAGTTGCGGTAACTTGAATATCATCATCGCCCATAATTTTCTTAGTTTCAACGGTCATTTTCCATTCTTCTTTTGTGTAACCTTCAAACTCACCTTCCATAAATTTATCAATATGAGGGATAACATTAAAAGCGATGCGTTTTGTGAATTTTTCTGGTTCTTTCAAATCACTAACATAAACGCCTTTAGTTTGATGATAAAGCTCGTCCATAGCCTCTTTTCCAGCGCCGGAAACTGATTGATAAGTTGAAACTATCACCCTTTTAATTTTACCAAGTTTAGTAAGCGGTTTTAACGCCACTACCATTTGAATGGTTGAGCAATTTGGGTTAGCAATAATGCCAGTTTCTTTATATTTTGGAATATCTTGCGGGTTTACTTCTGGCACTACAAGTGGGATATTTTTATCCATTCTAAATTGTGAAGTGTTATCGATCACTACGCAGCCTGATTTTCCAGCACGAGGGGCGTGAATTTTTGAAACCGCTGCACCCGGCGAGAAAAGTGCAATATCACATTTGCTAAAATCAAAATATTCTAAATCTTGCACTTTCAAGGTTTGATCATCACCAAAGGAAACTTCCCTTCCCACAGAGCGAGAAGAAGCAACCGCATATACATTATTTACTGGAAAATTTCTCTGCGCTAAAACATCAAGCATTTCTCTGCCGACATTTCCAGTTGCACCAACAACAGCTACATT
>JANRLM010000094.1 GCA_033762595.1 Rickettsiales bacterium | reverse complement strand
TTTTTGATCTATTATATAATTTAGCTAGAGATTCACTATCTCCTATAGGTTCTTTTACCTTAAAATGTTTTAATAACCTAGTGTCCACATCACATATACTAAAAATCCATTCTGATATTGGTTCTCCATGAATTGATAAATTAAATTCATGAAGTCTAGCTAGATATCTTAATCTTTTTTCTTTAGAAAGCTGGTCATCAAAAATAGTTTGAATTTTATTTGGGGTATCAAGTAGAGCCATATTTTCGAGCTCTGAGAATTGGAAGCCTGTTGATTTTAGTTTTTCAATTAGATTAAATGAGTATCTTTTGCTATGATTTTCTAGAAGATTTGTTAAAAGTTTATGATGATTTGATATTTCAGAATTGCCAGCAATAAGCCTTTTGAATTCATAGTTATAAAATAATGTACCAACGAATGAGACATCAATATCTCTAGCTATCTCTTGATCGTTAAATTTGCTTAAGTCAGTTGCAAATGGTAAAAATTTAACTTTTTTATCTAGGTAAGGAAAATATTGAATTAACCTATTTATATATTCATCATTTCCAGAAAGAAAAATTTTATCAAAAACTTGTAAAGACTCATAAGAGCTGTAGGCAAATCGCTCGAATGAATCCACAAACCACAGGGCTAGCTTGCATTTTGGAAATCTTTTTTGAATAAAATCACAATACATATTAGTATTGCTTATGTAATTTACAAAAAATACAAAGTCAGGCTTATGCTTTTCTATTTTATTTACAACATCCTCTAACTTATGAAGCCTAACATTAATTCCAAAAAAATTAACATTTTCAACGGAGTTAAAGTAGTCTGAAAACCCTCTATGGAAAGGCCCCCAGTAGTCGCTTTGAATATAAACTTCAGTGATATATAAAACATTAATTTTTTTCATTTAGTTTATACTTGTTTTAGTAAATTAAAGAGATTAAAAAACATTAATTAGTTTTAATTATATTTTATTGTCAAGTTTAATTTATGAATTTTATTGGTAGAAAATTTATTTCAGGTAAGAATATCAACCTAAGAGATATTGAATTAGAGGATGCAGAATTTATTTATAATCTTAGACTAAACTATGGAAAATCAAGATTTATTTCTAAAATTGAGGCCGATATTACTAAGCAAATAGATTTTATAAAAAAATACAAACAAGAAAATAAAGATTTTTACTTTATTATTGAAGATAAGAATAACAATAATCTTGGAACGGTTAGAATATACAATATAGAAGGGCAACAATTTTGCTGGGGAAGCTGGATAACAATTCCAAATGCCCCAATTTTTACTGCTATTGAATCAGCTTTATTAATTTATAAGTTTGCATTTTTTATTAAAAACTTTTCCTTAACAAAATTTGATGTTAGAAAAGAAAATTTTAGAGTTAATGAATTTCATCAAAGAATGGGTTCTAAAATTTATGATGAAGATGAATTAAATTATTATTATATCTTTACTAAAGAAGATTTTATTGGGATTATGCCTAAATACAAAAAGTTTATTTAATGACCATAAACATTCCCAAATTAGTTAATATAAATAAGGTTAGTTCTTCTTCGGGCAGTATTTCCTTTCTTGAAGAAAAGGAAATAGGTTTTAGTGTAAAAAGAGTTTATTATATTTATGATGTTCCATCTGGTGAATATAGGGGGGCTCACGCTCATAAAGAATTAACTCAATTTTTTATATCTCTATCAGGAAGTTTTAATCTAAAACTTGATGATGGATTGGGCAATATCTTCAATTTTAATTTGAAATATCCTTACGAAGGGGTTTTTGTTCCAAAAGGTTACTGGCGAGAACTTACTGATTTTACATCAGGTTGCACTTGCTTAGTTTTAGCTTCTCAACCCTATTATGAAAACGATTACATTAGAGATTACAAACAATTTTGTGAATATAAGAAATCAATATAACATGATAAAATTTCTTGATCTTAAAAAAATAAATGATCGCTACAAAAAAGATTTTCTTAAAACTTCGGCTAAGATATTAGATTCTGGTTGGTATATTCTTGGAAAAAATGTTGCAGAGTTTGAGGAAGAATTTGCAAAATATTGTGGCACTAAATATGCAATAGGTGTTGCTAATGGGCTTGATGCATTAATTTTAATTCTTAAAGGATTAAATATCGGCAAAGGTGATGAGGTTATAGTTCCAGCAAATACTTATATTGCAACAATCTTGGCAGTGGTTGCAAATGGTGCAAAGCCTGTTTTTGTTGAACCAAAACTTGAAACTTTTAATCTAAGCCCTGATTTAATAGAGAAAAAAATCACCAAGAGAACTAAAGCAATATTAGCGGTTCATCTTTATGGGTTGGTTTCTGATATTGATAAAATTTCTGCGATTGCCAAAAAGCATAATTTATATTTAATTGAAGATTCTGCACAAGCACATGGTGCAATTTTTAATGGCAAAAGGGCAGGGGCGTTTGGCGTTGCTTCTGGCTTTAGTTTTTATCCGGGTAAAAACCTTGGTGCATTAGGTGATGGCGGGGCTGTTACAACTAACAATAAAGAATTATATAATAAGCTCAAAGCCCTTAGAAATTATGGCTCTCATGTAAAATATGAGAATATTTACAAAGGCTATAATTCTCGTTTAGATGAATTCCAAGCAGGTGTTTTGAGAACTAAACTTAAAGCTCTAGATGAAGATAATAAAGCCAGAATTAAGATTGCTAAACTTTATAATGAGGGCATAAATAATAAAAAAATTATCAAACCAATATTTCAAAATGATAATTCAAATGTTTGGCATTTATATGTAATTAGAACAAAAAATAGAAATGAATTACAAAAATATCTTTTAGAAAACGGAATTGAAACTCTAATCCATTATCCTATCCCTCCGCACAAGCAGGAGGCCTTAAAAGAGTTCAAAAAAAAGAAATTACCTATTGCAGAAAAAATTCATAGAGAAGTTCTTAGCCTTCCAATTTCACCAGTGATGAAAAAATCTGAAGTTGAATATATTATTAATAAAATAAATGAGTTTTAGAATGACAAAAAAGACTTTATATATTCATATTGGAACTTGCAAAACTGGCACAACCTCTTTGCAATCTTTTTTATATAAAAATGCAGATTTATTAAAATCAAAGGGTTTGTTTTATCCTAAAATTGAATTTTCTGATGCTTATAAGGAGTCTCACTATTTTTCTGAATATACAAATTTTAGACCATTATTCTTAAATTTTGATGATAGAAAAAGTAGAATAAATCAAACAATGTGGATTGATAAATATTATCCACAAATCATAAATAGTAACTGCGATAAGATTTTACTATCTGAGGAAGTTCTTTCATATCAAGAAGATTTAGCAATTTTTGATGATCCAGCTTTCAGTGTTTTTGATGTTAAAATTATTGTATACGTAAGGAAATATGTTGAATATATGTGTTCAATGTGGTCTGAAACTGTAAAGCCTATTTTAAGACACCCAAAAGGTAGAATGAGTTTACAAGAATTTTTACAAGATGATATTTTCCCTTACGGGCTTTTGATGGATTATATTAATAAATTCGGTGCTGATAATGTTATTCTAAGACCATTTGAAAAAGAACAATGGCATAATAAAAATTTATATTCAGACTTCTTAAATATTTTTGATATAGAAAATTCAGATGATTTTATTAGAGTACCTAATGAAAATGAGGGGTTTAATAGAAATATTTGTGAATTATTTAGAATAATTAATGAGCTAAAACTTAATTATAATGATTCCCATAAAGCGTCTAAACTTTTTTATAGTCAAAAATTTTTGGCTCAACCTAAAGCTATAGATACTTTAACAGATGAAGATATAAAGGATTTTACTGATAAAAACCTTGAGAAAGAAAATCTTTTAGCAAACCAATTTGGTAAGGAAAGTTTATTCATAAACCCTTACCCAAGCATATATGGTAAAAAAAGGGAGAGCTACAAATCAGCAACTTTTTCTATTGAGGAACTAGAAATATTAAAAGAAATTATAAAGCTAAAAAACAATACAATTTTTAGTTCAAGTGAAGAAATAAATAAAATTTTTAACTCAATCAATAACTAGGCAACTTTTTTTGCCTTTGTTTTTTGGGAATTTTCTTCAAGATCTTCTGCTTCACTTGAAATTTCAGAATCATCTTCATTTGAATTATCTTCTGAGATTTTAATCATTCCAAGTGCGTGCTTGTAGAGATCCATAATTTCCTCTTCTTCAGCGATTTGAGATTGGTCTCTCTTTCTAAGTGAGATAATTTTTCTAAGAACCTTAACATCAAAGCCATTGGCCTTTGCTTCTTTATATGCATCACTTATAAATTCAGAAACTTCTTTTTTTTCTTCTTCTAATTTCTCAATTCTTGCAACTAATTGACGAAGTTGTTCGCCAGATATTCCACCAAATTTAACCATATATATTTTTTTTGTTTAAGAAAAATTTATAGCAAAGTAATTTTCAAATTACTAGCTTTCTTTGATTGAATTAATAAAGTTTTTAACTTCACCATCAAGGTTTGTGCAGGCTTGATCAATAGCACTACTATTACTGCTGATTTGGTTAGAATAACCTTCAACAGAAGCATAGCTATTAACTGCTTCATCAACATTTTGCTTAACACCTGCTGTATGAGAGGCTGCCTCTTGAATATTTCTAGCGATTTCTTTTGTTGCTGCACTTTGTTCTTCAATTGCATCAGCAATATTTTTGGAGATTTGGTTAATTTGAGAAATTGTATGATTAATTTCTTTGATTGAACCAACTGCGTTATCAGTTTTATTTTGTATATCACCAATTAATGCTGAAATCTCTTGGGTGGCATTTGCTGTTTGCTCAGCTAAATTTTTAACTTCAGTTGCAACAACCGCAAAGCCTTTACCTGCCTCACCAGCTCTTGCTGCTTCAATGGTTGCGTTAAGAGCAAGCAAGTTGATTTGCTCTGCAATATCATTAATTAATTCAATTACATGACCAATTTTTTCAGCACCTTCCGCAAGATTATGAATTTCATTGTTAGTATTATTAACCCTAATTGTTGCTTCCTCAGCAATTTGAGCTGATTTATTAGTTTGACCAGAAATTTCAGAAATTGAAGAAGTTAATTCTTCCGCAGCCATTGCTACTGAATTCACATTCTCATTAGCATAAGCAGCAGATTTATATAAATCATTGATATATTTTCCACTAACTTTAGTTGAGGAAGTAAGGTTTTCAGAATTTTTCTGCAATTCTTCCGCCACTGATTTGAATTTGTGGGCAATAGAAACAATCTTATCATTAAAATTTTTAGCAACGGTTTCACCAAATATTTTTCTTTTCTCGGCTTCACCTTTAGTTTTAAGTTCTGCAATGATTTTTTCAGAATTAAGGGTTTCCTTCATTTTTTCTTTGAAATGCTTGATATTAACAGCAATATTTCCAATCTCACTTTGGTAGGAAGTATAAGGAACTTCAGTTTCTAGCTCACCATTTGCGATTCTGTTTAGAACTTCATTAAGGTTTCTAACTGGGTTTGTGATAGAGTTAAAAATAATCATTCCAAGAACGCTGTTAAAGAAGAATGCAACCAAAATTTGAAGTATAATGTGGGAGTAAACTTCATCTCTAAGCTCATCATTTACATAATCTTTAACATCAACATAAGTGTAAACGGAAAAGCCAACGCCAACTAAAGATAGTAAAATTAAGGATATTTGAACCTTAAATGCGATACTGCCAAAAAAGCTTTTTTTCATTATGATACAGAAATTTGTTTATAATAAAATCTCACATGGATTGAGTTTTTTTTCAAGTAGAACTAATATTTTTTAATATTTTCATGCATTCTTCTTTGGGGGTGTGTGATTTTGTAATCGGTCTTCCGATAACTAGATAATTTGCACCGCTTAAAATTGCCTCTTTTGGCGTTGCAATTCTTGATTGGTCATCATTACAGATGATAGTTGATAGTTGATGGTTGATTGTATCATTATCTAACCTTATTCCAGGAACTACTAAAATTGGTGCAAAACCAAACTCTTTTCTGATGATTTCAATTTCATGTGGGGAGCAAACCAAGCCATCAACCCCAGCCTTTAAGCCCATTTCAGCTAATTTCAAAACTTGCGATGTGATTGAATTATTAATTCCAATTTCTGAAATATCTTTATGCGAAGTTAGAATTGTAACACCAAGTAATTTTGTTTTGGAATTATGTTCTTGCAAGATTTTCTTGCTTTCCTTCACCATTTCAGAGCCACCCAGCAAATGAATTGTTGTGAGTGCGGTGTTTAATTTTGCGATTGGTTTTAACGCAGATTTTGTAGTGTTTGGAATATCGTGCAGTTTGAGATCCAAAAAAATATCAATTTCAGATTGGAATTTTTTAACTTCCTCAAAGCCAAAATTATATACAAACTCCAGCCCGAGTTTCAGCATTCCAATATTTTGCTTAACTTCGTTAAAAATTCGCCAAGAATTTTCTAAATTATCAGAATCTAGCGCTAGTATGATAGGATTGTAATTCATAACTTCTCAGCCACTAAATCAATGAATTGCTCAGTGGTTGCACCAGATGCACCGCAGAGATCACGAGTTCCTTTGCCTTCAACCATTAATTTACAAATGGCTTTATACATTTTATCGGTGAAGTTTTTTATCTCGCCAGCTTTGTCCTTCTCCAGCTCCTCAGAATAATCCATTGCCTCTTTTAACGCATAAACTAAGCCTAGTGGATTTAGAGAAGTTTCCTCACCCTTCAAATGCTTCTGATACATATCTGAAACCGTTCCGTGAGAAGCCTCAAACTCCTTAATTATTGATCCATCTTCATGCACACCAATTAAACTTGAAGATATAAAACCTGGGGATTTATGAACTTGAGAAATTTCATCAGTCAGCATATCGCCATCATAATTATGGGCAACCATTGAAAAGCCGCCTTTTACCCATTTAATAATTTGCATTGTTGCGGAATCAGAAATTAGATGCTCAAGCTCTCCTTTTGGTAATAAATTTGCAGAGATAAATTTCTGCTTAAAATCTCTATCAAAAACCTCTTTCATTATTTGCCACATTGGCTCTTGCCATTTGAAAACGGTTTTTTTTGTAACAATATATGGAATAGTTTTTGCTTTCAGCGAACGCTCAAAAAAATATTTTGCGAGGTGGTAAACATTATCATATGGGTTATCATAAAAAACGGCAGCCGTTTGATTATCCTTGATTTGCCTTTCATCAATAATAATAGGTTCACCGCCATTTTCAGGGTAAAATTTGGTTTCAACTTTGCCCTTGCCTACAATTTTATATCCAGCGAAATATTCGCCGCCAACTGCGTGCCTATCAAATAATACTTGGTTTTCATAGCCGAGTTTTATACCTTCAATGTGGATTGTATCACGGCTTATTGTAATGCCATTCCAGCCTTTTCGCATAGCGCCATTTGGGCTACCCCAAGCCTTTGAAAGCCCCATTTCTTTTTTTTGATCTTCCGTTGGGGTAATTGTTGGCTCTTTGAAGATAACTTTGGTTTGCTTGCCTGCGGAAATTATATCCTTCAAAACTTGATCGCCAGTTTTATCGCGGTGCTTGCAAGATAAATCAAAGAACTGCCAGTTTGAAATATCAAAATTTGGCTCAATCCATTTTTTTAAGATTAAATCCATCGCATAGTGAGTCATCTCCTCACCAGCTACATATAACATTTTTGGGGCTTTGATTTTAGGCATTTTGTTTTATTGTTTTAATTATATTTTTAATCTGCTTTTCAAGGGTTACTATATCGTTATCTACAGCTTCCCATACTTCTGAAGAATCTACACCAAAGTAGTTATGAATTAAAATATTTCTCATACCAACAATTTCTTTCCACATAATTTCTGGAAATTGCTTTTTAAGTTCTTTAGAAATTTTTGAACAAGACTCACCAATATTTTCTAATAACTTTTGGCAAGCTAACTCTATTGCAATATCATTTCTATCCCTAATAGAAATTTTTTTAAGATTTTTTATCTGCCCCAAAATATATTTTAAGTGAGTTAAATCTTGATTCATAATTTTATTGATGAATTTATAACTTCCTTTTTTATAAGAGAACTTAAAGCTTTATCAGAAACCAATTGAACCTTAATCTTCAGAAGTCTTGTTAACTCAAGCTCAAGAGCTGCATGCTTTAATAAGCTGAAATTTCTCTTTGAGGTATATAGTAAATCTAGGTCGCTTCCTTTTTTATTAGTTCCTTTAGCATAGGAACCGAATACTCTTAAATTAGAAACGCCATATTTATTGGCAATTTCTAAAATTTTTTTTGTATTAATATTTTTGAAGCTATTAAGCATTTTGTTTTCTTATATCGTTTATGGTTAATCGTTAATCGTAGTTTCTGCAAAATCAATAATAGCAGAATAAAAAAGGGGGCGGAAGCCCCCTATTAAGAATAATGTATTACAAAATTAATACGATGCATTAACCCTAACATGCACTTGGTCATCAGTGCCATCATTGAATTCATCGTCAATTTCTCTGGCATATTCAACAACGCCGTTTAGGTTTCTGCCTAAGCCAAACCTTGCACCAACACCCGCTGATTGCAAGTTAACCGTTTGAGAGCCTTGATTTGCAACATTTTCATTCGCACCATAACCTCTATCATAGAATACAAAGCCTTGAATCCTATCCCTGATAGTAGTTTGAAGAATTTCATCAAACACTGGAATATAAGGTGAAGCAACTTCAATAGTAGATAAGAAAGCATTATCACGACGGATATTATTTGTTTGGAAACCTCTTACAGCACCAGGCCCACTGATTGCAGCTTGCTCAGAAGCTATAAGGGTTGTAACTGGTGAATATTGACCTCTAAATAAACCACCTAATGAAAACCCTTCTAAGTCAGCAAAAGTATATCTTGTATCATATAAGCCTCTGAAGTAAGCATATTGAGCTTCTGCACCTGGTGATGCGAGATTAAACTCAGTATCGTTATTATTTCCAGCTAAATCTCCCGGTGAGCCGATAGCAGTTAACCTAAATATATTTGATGCAATTGAAGATGTTTCAGAGCCTTCATAAGTAACATAACCTTGAACAATTTCAGGTGCTGAGTTGAAAACTTGCGTGCCACCAAAATCAATGCTGTTCTCAAGTTTTTTGTAATCTGCACCGAATCTTAAGCCTTGAACAAAACCTCTAACGCCATAATCGTGAAGTGGAATTTCATAATCAGCATTTAAGAAAATATTTTCACCTTCAGTAGTGAAAAATTGATTATCTGCAATTGGCTCAGAGGTTGAAATTGAACCTGTTAGTGAAAGCCTATTTCTGATGCTTGCAAAAGGCATAATATATTGAAGTGTGTGCGAACTAAAATTTGCGAAATCAGCACTTGCACCATAAGTATAAATTGCCTCGTGATCAGCACCAAATAAATCGCCGTAGCTGAAGCCTGCATAAACTTGATCTTGGTTGGTTACAGATGGGCCATAATTATCATAACCACCAAAAATTCTGTAAGGTGTCATATCTGCAGTTTCCAAGATTAAATCAGTTGTTCTTGGTTTAGCACCCGGTTTGAAAATAGCATCAACTTGGCGATAAGGATATGAGTTAATCCAACGCATATCTTCTGAAAGAATATCAGACCAAACATAATCACCTGATTTTAAGCGGATATTATCTGAAATTTCTTCATCAGAGTAATATTGGTTGCCATTAACGATAATTTTATCAAGAATAGCCCTCTCAACAAGGCCTACAACATAGCCATCAGTAACATCTTGCTCAGGGAAATAGACATCAACCACTGGTTGGTTTTTATCCCTCATCATAACAATTACATCTCGGATAATACCGTTAAGCATATTTTCCGTGATTTCATCATCTTTATACGAGTAAAGCCTTTGTTTAACTTCAGGGTCTTGCGTAAGAATATTCAAATCTCTAATGAAGAAGCCCGGCGTTCCGAAGTAGCTATTTAACTTATTTTTATAATACCAAGGTGTTGTAATAAGAATGCCTTTTAAGCGTGGAGCAGTTTTTGGCTTAACTTTTACGCCACAAACTTTAGTTTCAATAACTGGCTCACCATTATGATAATTTACATTGAATTTAGGGTCATTAATTCCAGAAATAGGGAATCTAGACTGGTCTTCAGGTGCGTAAGGGTCGCATTTAGGATTTGCCGGAGCTTTACTAGCATTTTGAGCATTCGCTGAGGTTTCATCAAAATTATACTCAACTTGAGCAAAGCTTGAAAATGCAAGTAAGCTAATAGTTGTAAGGGCTACCGAGGCAAATTTGAACTTGTTTGAAAACATATTTTTACACTTTATTCTATATTATAAAGGCTTATAACTATTTGTGCTTTAATTACAATAGTAAATTTTACTCAACTTCTATAATTGCCCCAAGTTTGATTTGCCCTAGGAAAAATTCTCCGAATGAGATTCTTTTTAATTTTGAAACTGTTAAGCCAAAATGCTCGCAAATCTTCCTAATTTCGCGATTTTTACCTTCTTTAAGTGTAAATCTTACCCAGTGATTTTTGCTATCATTAGAGATTTTTATCGGCTCAATTTTGGCAAAATATATCATTTCCTTGCCAGATTCTGCATCTTTTATGCGATATTGACGAAATTCTTTTGAGAATAATTTGTTGAGTTTATCGCCCCATAATTCGCCATAAACCTTTGCTTCATAAACCCTTTTTATATTATTTGAAGGGTGTTCATAAAATTGCTTAACTTCAGCATTATTTGTAATTAAAAGCAAGCCTTCAGAATTTATATCTAACCTACCGATATAATGATGGTTTTTGAATTCTGGTGGCATTAAATCATAGATGGTTTTTCTGCCAAGCTCATCTTTTCTTGTGCAAACAATTCCTTTGGGTTTATGAAAAAGCCATAATCTTTTTTCGCTGTTATTATCAGAAATTTTTTTACCATTAAGCAGAATTTCATCCTCACTTGAAACAAATATTGCAAACTCAGAAATTATCTTGCCATTAACTGAAACTTTGCCTTCCTCAATAAGTTTTTCCGCTTCTCTGCGAGAAGCATAACCCGCATTTGCGATATATTTTGCTATTCTGATTTTATTTTCCACTTTCTAAATTTTGCTTAAAATTTTGAATAATAGAATTTTTTAAGAATAAATCTGCCAAAACGCAAGCCATCATTGCCTCACCAACTGGCACGGCACGAATGCCAACGCAAGGGTCATGGCGGCCTTTGGTGATAACTTCAATTTCTTCATTGTTCTTATTAATGCTTTGCATTGGCGTTAGAATAGAGCTTGTTGGCTTCACAGCAAAGCGAACAACCACATCTTGCCCAGAGGAAATGCCGCCGAGAGAACCCCCCGCATTATTTGAGAGAAATTCTGGCTTGCCTTCATCATTAATACGGATTTTGTCACCATTTTCCTCACCACGAATTTTCGCTGAGGCAAACCCCAAGCCGATTTCAACACCTTTAACGGCGTTAATGCTCATCATTGCTTTTGCAAGCTCAGAATCTAGCTTGCCATAAATTGGCTCACCTAATCCAACTGGAACATTTGAGGCGACAATTTCTAAAACCGCCCCAACTGACGAACCTTCCTTGCGGATTTTAGCAAGATATTCCGCCATTATTTCAGTAGAGTTTTTATCAGGTGAGAAAAACGGATTATTTCTAGTTTCCGCCCAATCCCAATTATCACGATTGATTGAAACCTCACCCATCTGCACTAGTGCTCCACGAATTTTGATTTTTTCACCGAGTATTTTACGAGCAATCGCACCAGCTGCAACCCTCATTGCGGTTTCCCTTGCGGAAGAACGCCCGCCACCACGATAATCACGAATTCCGTATTTTTCTTGATAGGTATAATCAGCGTGTCCGGGGCGGAATTGCTCCGCAATATTGCCGTAATCTTTACTTCTCTGATCTTGATTGTAAATTATGAGAGAGATTGGGCAACCAGTGGTTTTGCCTTCAAAAACGCCAGAGAGAATTTCAACTTTATCTTCTTCATTTCTTTGAGTTGTAAACTTGCTTTGACCGGGTTTTCTTTCATCAAGAAATGGCTGAATATCGGCTTCTGAAAGCGGTATTAAAGGTGGGCAACCATCAACTACGCAACCAATTGCCTTGCCGTGGCTTTCACCCCAAGTTGTAACTCTAAATATATCCCCAAAACTATTTGTCATTGTTTCTTAGCTTACTCTTAAATTGTCCGTATAATAAATATATTAAAATTCCAGCAATGAAATAGATTTTTAGCGTAACAAAAACTTTCCAACCAATTCCATAAATTAAATAGAGGCAAGCAAGCACCCCAGCAATTGGAACATAAGGTACAAGCGGGCAGTAAAACCCTCTTTTAATATCAGGTGCGATTTTTCTTAGCACTATTACTGATAAACAAACTATCGCAAATGCGAACAATGTTCCCATACTCACTAAATCACCCAAGGTGCTTAGTGGTGTTAAGCCTGCACCAAGAGCAACTAGTAAACCAACTAGCATAGTATTCAAATGTGGAGTTTGGAATTTGCTGTGAATTCTAGAGAAAACTTCGGGCAGTAAGCCATCATGAGATACCATATAGAAAACTCTGGTTTGCCCATAAACTTGCGTTAGCATTACCGAACTTAACCCCATCAAAGCACCGATCTTTACTAAAAATGCAAGCCAACCGATATTCATTTTATCAACCGCAACCGCTATAGGATCAGGCACATTAAGATCTTTATAATTCGCAACGCCAGTTAAAACCAAAGAAACTAATATATATAATATCGTGCAAATTATAAGTGATCCTAAAATTCCAATCGGAACATTTTTTTGCGGGTTAATAGTTTCTTGCGATGCAGTTGCAACGGTTTCAAAACCTATATAAGCAAAGAAAATCACTCCAGCCGCTTTCAAAATTCCATCATAGCCGAATTTATTTCCGCCTTCACTTTCAGGAATAAATGGATACCAATTTGCAGTGTCAACATAGAAAAAACCAAACGCAATAAAGGTTAAAATCACGCCAACTTTAATATATACAATTATGTTATTTGCAGTTGCAGATTCTTTAATACCCTTCACAAGAAGTCCTGTAACTGCTAAAATTGCAAGGAAGGCTGGTAGATTAAAAATTCCAGTAACTTTTTCACCATTTTCAAGTGTAGTTGTTGAGCCATAAGCCATTGCATATTCTGCTGGAATATGAATTCCAAAATCTTTTAGGAAGCTAACTAAATAGCCACTCCAACCAACTGCAACGGTTGCAGCAGATAGACCAAATTCAAGCAGTAAAAGCCAAGCCATACACCAAGCGGCAAATTCCCCTAAAGTTGCATAAGCATAAGTGTAGGCACTACCTGCAACTGGCAAAGTTGAGGCAAGTTCTGCATAACAAAAAGCAGCAAGCCCACAAGCAATTCCAGCTAAAATGAATGAGATTAAAATTGCAGGCCCTGCATATTCGGCCGCTGCTTGACCTGTTAAAACGAATATACCAGCACCAATAATTGCACCCACGCCAAGCATTACAAGGCTATATCCGTTTAAGGTTCTTGCTAAGGTTTTAGATTCTGACTCCTCAATGATTTTTGCGATTGGTTTTTTAACAAAAAATTTTTTGAGATTCATAAAAATATTTTTTGAGGTGAAAAAATAATATTAACAATATTTAACCTTACTAGAGAAATTCTCAATCACAATTTGTCAATCAAACTTTGTGAATAATAATTAAATTTTTTTCTTTTCAGAGTAACTTAAAACACTATTAAATTTTGATACTGAAATCTATAAAATAAAATGAATTATATCGCGTTAAGAATGTTGATGGGTGATACTGCTAAGTATATTGGTATTATATTTGGCATAACTTTTGCTGCCCTAATTATGACGCAACAGCCCTCAATTTTCGTAGGGCTAATGACAAGAACTTATAGTTTTATCTCAGATACTTCTTACCCAGATTTGTGGATTACTGATCCAAAAGTTAGGTATGTTGATGATATAAAACCAATGCAAGATACTAAACTTTTAAGGGTTAGAGGCGTTGATGGAATTAAGTGGGCAGTGCCTTTATATAAAGGAATGCTCAAGGTGAAAATTGCTGATGGTTCATTTCAAAATTCAATAATTATTGGCCTAGATGATGCAACTTTAATAGGTGCTCCAGCTGAAATTCTCAAAGGAAATTTAGCGGATTTACGAAAAGCTGATGCGGTAATTATTAATAATGAAGGTGCTGAAAAACTTGGTCGCAAAGCTAAAGATGGAACTATAATTCCGGCCGATGTTGGTGATGTTTTAGAAATCAACGATAAGCGAGCTGTAATAGTTGGTATTGCAAAAACTATTAGGCCGTTTCAATCTCAGCCTATGGTTTATACAACTTATTCTCGTGCAACAAATTTTGCACCAGCAGAAAGGCTAAAACTATCTTTTATAATTGCGGGTTTGAAGGAAGGGGCAAATCTTACCAAAGTAAAAGCTCAAATTCAAAATAATGTAGGGTTAATGGCTTATACCGCAGAGGAATTCAAAGATTTAACCTTCAATTATTTTATGAAAAATACTGGTATTCCAATCAATTTTGGAATTGCCGTCCTGCTTGGTTTTTTGGTTGGAACTGCAATCGCAGGGCAGATGTTTTATAATTTTACACACGATAATATTAAACAATTTGGTGCATTAAAAGCAATGGGAACTTCCAATATGCAATTAGTAAAAATGATTGTTCTGCAAGCAAGCCTTGCAGGCGTAACTGGCTGGGGGCTTGGTGTTGGGCTTGCAAGTTTATTCGGATATTTAATGACAGGCAGCGTGCTTGCCTTCAAAATGATATGGCAAGTGCCAGCTTTAAGTGCCACTGGTGTTGTTATTATTGTGATAGTTGCTTCACTAATAAGTATGATAAAAGTTATCCGCCTTGAACCCGCAATAGTTTTTAAGTAATGAATGAAATTGTTGTAAATTGCGTAGATGTAAAAAAGGTTTATGGAAATAATTCCAAAAACCCAGTTGTGGCTCTCTCTGGCATAAATCTTGAGGTTTATAAAGGTGAACTTTTTATGCTTGTTGGCCCTTCAGGTTGCGGAAAAACAACTTTAATTTCTGTAATAGCTGGCATATTAAATTCTTCATCTGGTAAGTGTGAAGTTCTATCAAAAAACTTGAATAATTTATCGCAAAGAGAATTATTAGAATTCAGAGCGAAAAATATTGGTTTTGTGTTTCAATCTTTTAATTTGCTTCCAGCGTTAACATCAGCTGAGAATGTTGCAGTGCCGTTATTAATAAATGGCTTGGATAGAGAATCAGCTGTAAAAAAGGCAAAAGAAATTCTCAGGCAAGTTGGGTTGGAAGGTAAGGAAAACAGCCTGCCAAATCAGCTCTCTGGTGGTCAACAACAAAGGGTTGCAATTGCAAGGGCGTTAATTCATAACCCAAAAATAATTGTATGTGATGAGCCTACAAGTGCGTTAGATAATGTTACTGGTCAAAAAGTTATAGAGCTAATGCAGGATATCTGCAAAAAATTTGGTAACACAATGTTAGTTGTTACCCACGATAGCAGAATTTACAAATATGCTGATAGAATCGCCCATATGGACGATGGCAAAATTATTAGTATTGAGTAGGAAGGATTGATATTAAAACCCTCTCCCTCTGGGAGAGGGAAGGGTGAGGACAAAAAACTTGTCATTACCTGAATTTCTTCAGCAAGAAGAAATTCTAAGGTAATCTATATAAAATTATTCAGTAGAATAATTTTATTATAAAAAGTTTTACTAAACTTTTTATATATGGATACCCCTAGAATTTTTTCTACTGAAAAAATTCGGGGTATGACAAAACTCACTAAAAAGTAAAAAATTTATAAACAAAATATAAAATAATATTATGGATTTTAGATGGTCATTTCCGGCGGCAAGTGTGATTGGAATATTATTTATGATATTCTATGTTACTAACGCAAACACAACTTCAATGGTGGCTGAGCCATTAGTTATGCCTTCAATTGTTCCTTTTGAATCATATTTAGCAGGTGCTGGAATTACTGAGCCAAACACTGAAAGTATAAGCATTGGAACAAATAGGGCAGGGATTATAAAATCAATAAATGCATCTATCGGCCAAACGGTTAGCAAAGGTGAAATTCTTTTTGTAATTGAAAATTCTGAAGCTGAAGCAAATCTTGAACAGGCAAAAGTTGAACTCAAAATTGCGCAGGATAATTATAATATTATCGCAGGCATTAAGGATAAAAGAGCGGTTAGTTTGGAGGAAAGAAACCAGAGGGCAAATAATCTTGATCTTGCTAAAGCAAAATTAAAATCAGCGGAAGTAAATCTTGAATTATATAATATCAGATCCCCAATTGATGGCGTGTTGCTTACCTCAAATGCGAGGGTAGGGGAGTTTGCACCGGCTGGAATAGTTTCTGAGCCATTAATGCGTTTAGGCAATATTTCACCAATGTTTGTGCGTGTTGATATTGATGAAAATGATGCGTGGCGATTCAAAAATAATGCTCAAGCTATTGCGTATGTTAGGGGTAATAATGACATTAAAGCGGATTTACAATTCGTTAGGATTGAACCATTTGTTCGCCCTAAAAAATCTCTGACAGGTGATAGTTTAGAAAGGGTTGATACAAGGGTTTTACAAGTGATTTATAAATTTGAACCAAAAGAAAAACCAATCTTCGCCGGCCAGCAGATGGATATTTATATTGAAGAGATTAATTAATGTTTCATTCCCGCGAAAGTGGGAAACCAAAAAACAAATTTAGATACCTTAAATTACACACAAAAAAATGAAAAAAATTATCAATATTTCTTTAATAGTTTTGCTTTCTTCTTGCTCGCTTTATTCAGAAGAAAAATCTCCAAAAGCTGATTATGAAAAATGGGCTGAGGCGGAAATCAACGCAAAGGGCAGGGCGGATATTGAGTGGTGGAATAATTATAATGATAGCACTCTAAAAAAATTAATAGAAAAAGCTAAAGAGAATAATTTTGATATTAAAATTGCCAAAACAAGAATTGTGCAATCTCGTGCTAATGCAAATAAAGTTATTGGTGATAACCTTCCAAATATTGATTTAATCAACAACGCTAATAGAAGAAAGGATTCAACAACTCTAGCAGATAGGCCTATTTTAAGAAAATTCAGTAATAATTATCGCTCTGAATTAGATGCAACTTGGGAGGTTGATATTTTCGGCATTGAGCCAGCGATAAGAGCTTCAGAGGCTGACATTGCAAAAAATAAAGAGAATTTAAGCTCAGTTCAAATTGCGTTATTTGGTGATGTTGCAAATAATTATTTTGATTACAGAAAATTTGAAAAGCAAAGCGAAATTGAAAATAGAAAATTAGCAGAGTTAAATAAAAAACTTTCTCTCTTGCTTGATTTAGAAAGGGCTGGCAGGGTTGATGCATCACAAATTGAAGATGCAAGAATTAGAATTGCTGATACAAAAACTAACCTTACAAATATAAATAATAACTTAAAGCAACAGCAATTTACTCTTGAATCTTTGGTTGGCGTTAAGCCAAATAGCTTAAAAGATTTGCTTTCTGAAAAGCAGAATAATATTGCAATCTCTCCAAAAATTTTAGTTTCTGCGCCTGCGGAAATCCTCTCTAATCGCCCTGATGTTAGGCTTGCAGAAAGGGAGCTAGCTTACTCAAACGCACTTAAAGATGTTGCGATTACTGATTTATTTCCAAGAATTTCTATTGGTGGAGTTTTGGGTTATGAATCTGGAAGGGAATCGTTGTTGATTGACCCTAAAAGCGAAGTTTTTAGATTATCAGGTGGTTTAATCGCTCCTATTTTCAATTATAATCGCATTAAATCAAACATAATGGAAGCTGATGCAAAAGCGAAGGAAGCATTAATAAACTATGAAAAAACTCTAAACAATGCCTTAATTGATGTTGAGGGCGGTTTTGTTAGTTATAAAGCCTCTTTGGATAATTTAATCAGCAATAAATCAGCGTTTAATAGTTCAAAATCTAGAGTTTTACTTGAGCAAGAAAAATTTAATAAAGGGCTTACAAATTATGTTGCTGTTGCTGACGCGAAAATTATTGAGCTAGATAATCAAGTTAAATTAGATAATGCAAATTTTGAAAGCCTAAAACAATCAGTAAAATTGTATAAGGCTCTAGGTGGCGGCTGGATTTAGTTTGTTTATTAACTTCATTCCCGCGGGGGCGGGAATGAAGCTGAAGCATTTGAAGCAAAATTAAAATGGCTTATTGCCAATATCTCTTCTGCTAGAAAATTCATCTCTTCTGTTGTTATCTCTGAAACCTCTAGGTTTTCTTGGGCTGTAAGAGTTAGAAGGGTTTGAGAAATTATCATCTCTTGATCTTCTTGGAGAATTTTCAGACCTTCTAAAGCCTGAATTTCCTTCATTCCTTCCGCCTTCAGAAGAAGAATTATAATCTCTAAATTCTCTATTTTCTCTAAAATCCCTATTTTCACCTCTAGGTTTTCTAGGGCTATCATTATAGTTATTATTAAACTCTCTATTTTGAGATCTTTCAGGGTTTCTGTCAAAGTTTCTGTCTTGATTTCTATCTTGGAATCTATCATTAGAACGCCTTCCACCACCAAAACTACCTCTATTTTTATTAGAGAATCTTCTGCGGCTTACATCATCATAATTAGCAACTTTGCGATTCTTTGCAGATTCAGGGTCAATCAGGGCTTGGATTGCATACCATCTTTTTCTTTCATCAGGTGAGATGAAACTTAAAGCATTGCCTTCCGCACCAGCTCTAGCAGTTCTGCCTATTCTATGGATATAATCTTCAGGGCATTGCGGCAAATCAAAATTTATAACATGCTCAATGTGAGGAATATCAAGGCCTCTAGCCGCAACATCCGTTGCAACTAAAATTCTGCAATTTTTATTACGGAAAGAAGTGATAACTCTTTCTCTTTTTCTTTGCTGTAAATCGCCGTGAATTGCATCAGCTTTGAAGCCATCAGCATTAAGCCTATCAGATAAATCATCAGCACCAATTTTAGTTTTAACGAAAATGATAACTGAGCCATCTCTAGCAGAAAGTTGTTTTGTAAGCTCAGAATATTTTTCAGAATTTCTAATTTCAAGTGATTCTTGCTTGATTTTTTTTGCTACTTGGTTTGATTCACCAACTGAAATTCTCTCAGGATTTTTAAGATATCTTTGAGAAATTTTAATAATTTCAGGTGAAAAAGTTGCAGAAAATAAAAGGGTTTGTCTATCTTCTGGGATTCTCGCAACAATTTCTTCAATCTGTTCACCCATTCCAATATCAAGCATTCTGTCAGTTTCATCAAGAACGAGATATTTAATTTGCGAAAGATTTATCATCTTACGCTTGATGTGATCCATTATCCTACCCGGTGTGCCGATAATAATTCTTGGGGCTCTTTTTAATTGCTGGATTTGCTTAAACATTGAATCACCGCCGATAAGCAATGCCCTTCTAATGTTATTATTTTGCGGAATAATTTTTGAAAGAACATCAGCAACTTGGGTTGCAAGCTCACGAGTTGGTGCCATCACTAAGGCACTTTCATTAGGGTTTAGCATTAATCTCGCAACTAGTGGAATACCAAATGCACCAGTTTTGCCAGAGCCCGTTTGGGAAGAACCCAAAATATCCCTGCCGTTTAATGCAACTGGGATAGATTTTGCTTGGATTTCAGTTGGGGTTGTAAAATTTAGAGCTTCTAAAGATTTTTTAATCGCTAGTGGAAGTGGAAATTTATCAAAGCCAGAAGTTGCTTCTTGCTTGATTTCAATTTTAGTTTCTTCAGATGGAGTTGTTGTAGTGGTTGTATCAAATAATTGTTCTTGAACTAAGTTTAGAGCTTGGTTTTGATTAGGCATAAATTCCTTTTTAGGTTTTGTAAAATGAGCTATCGCGTTCGTGAAAAACGCAAATTTTTAGGCTTACTGATTTATTTCAAAGTAAGATAAAACTAGAACTCAAAGCCAAAACAATAAGAAGAAATTCGGGAAGTTGCGAAAGAGAAAAAATTACCCTATATCTGCTTAAAAAAATACAATACTAACTATAATAATCTTAAATAGAATGTATGAAATTGTCATTGAGTTTCTTAAACTCAAGGTGCAATTACTCTATTTTTATTGATATGTCAAGGGGCAAGTGAATTTTATTATTAGTATTGTTAGATAAAGATAGGTTTAAGTGCTTTAACCTCAAAATGTCACCCCGCACTTGTTGCGGGGTTAATTTTTGAAAGTATTTCCAAACCTAAGTTTTGAGCTTGTTTTATGTTTAACCACGCACTAAATGCGGGGTGACACTAATAAAGAAAAGATGAATAAAATTTCAAAAATACTTATTATAGCAGGCTCGGATTCAGGGGCGGGGGCGGGTATTCAAGCGGATATCAAAACTGCTTTTGCGAATGGTGTTTATGCCTCAACCGCAATTACTTCCGTTACAGCACAGAATACGCTTGGCGTTCAATCGGTTGAACATCTTTCAGATGGAATAATTTCAGCCCAAATAACCTCAGTTTTAAGTGATATTTCAGCAGATTATATAAAAACTGGAATGCTTGCAAATGAAAGGATAATAAAAATAGTCAGTAAAACCCTTGAAAATTATAATATTCCGATAGTTGCAGACCCTGTAATGGTTGCAAAAGGCGGCTATAAATTGCTTGAGGAAAATGCAATAGATGCTCTTAAAAAATATATTTTATCAAAGGCTTTTTTAATTACACCGAATATTCCAGAAGCTGAATTTTTGTGCGGTTTTACGATTAGTAATATCAATGATATGAAAAATGCTTCGCAATCTATTCTAGAAAAAATAGGTTGTAATGCGGTTTTACTTAAAGGGGGGCATTTAGAGGGCGATATTTTAACTGATATTCTCGCTGAAAAGGGCAAAGGAATTACTTTAGAAATCTCAGATTCTAAAATTCAAACTATTAATACGCACGGCACTGGTTGTTCTTATGCAAGTGCGATAACTTCAAATCTAGCAAAAGGGCAAAGCATTGTTGATGCAATCAAAAAAGCCCATAAATATGTTAGAGATGGAATAATCTCTGCCCCTAAAATCGGAAGTGGCCACAACCCAATTAATCATGGTTTTAGATAGGTTTTTTTTAGTTTTTTTCTGGAATATAATATTATTCAATTTGAATTATGAACATATCATTAAAACAAACAGAAAATTTATTAATTAAATATGATATAGAGGGTTTGATTGAAGCTGGCGCTCCAGATGATGAATATTCAAATGAAGCTAATCAAATTCATCAAGGGTTAAACGAATTAACTCAAGAAAACCATAATTACGAAGCGGTTTTAAGCCTTATCTCATTAATATGGGCAAAAAATTTTGAGCTTGATACAAATAATTTTAAACAAAGATTGCCCTATATAAAAAATTTCGTGAATGAATTAATAAATGCATAATGTTACTATTTTTTGAATGAAGTTGGAAACATTTTTATAATATCTTTGTTTGCGTTTTCTATTACTCCTTGAATATATTCAAAGGTCATAGCAGTATAACCAATATCTTTGTCATTCTTTCCTCCAGTATTATTCAAATCTTCTGGCGACCTATAAAAAGAAAAGGGTAACGTATGTAGATAACGAGAAAAAATTTGATAATGCAATCTATAATCAGAAACACTTGCACCTAGCTTTTCAACAATAGAATCCTGACTACAATATAGAACCTTTTTTCCTTTAAAAAAATCTGTTTTTTGTTTTTCTGTAAATGTATTAAAAAAGTTGTTTTTTAACAAATTCTTCTTTATTTCATTAGCTTGCTCTCTAAATTCAAAAATATCATTATTGGGTTTTTGCTCTATTTTTTCCAGCGTTTGAAAAAGCTCAATTCTTGATATGCAATCATGTAATTGTGTTAAAAATAATCTTGCCTGCCATTCATCGTCAGAAATTTCTTCAACAGAAAAATAATACATAAATAAATAACACTCTAAAATATTCCTAGCAATACTTGCTATAGAAGCAAAATCATAATGTTCATGGGGTGATAGTTCTTTTGGTGCAAGCTTTAAAAGGCTTGTTGCTAGCACAGTAATTCTTGTAAAAAGCACAGTAGCATATGCTCTGCGAGGTGTTTCAAGAATTCCCGCCACAGATTTAGAAGTTATTATTGCCTTTTTTACTGAGTTATCAAAATCTTCGTAAGATTTGAAATACCATTTATTTAATTCTAAGCGATTCATAGTACATATAAAATAGCATTTTTATTAAAAAATCAATAATAAGACTTCGTTCTTCCTATATTCATAATTATTATATTTTCAAAATAAGAATTTTCTGTATTTCCTTTCCTCAAGTATTACCCTTGACCTAACTATTGAAGTCAAAAAACCTTCAAAACCCCTGTAGATTAAAGATATTATCGAGGGAATGATTTGAAAATTACTCACGCAACCCATTTAGAGGATTAGAGGTTTTTATAAGAAATTAGGCAATAATAGAAATTTAGAACCAAATTTAAGAAACTTCAAAATGCCACAAACAAGGCTAAACCTGCCACTCACACGGCACAACAACAAACTGAGATTTACTAGAAAAATATAAAATGGTGGTGGATTGTTAACTTATCTCGGAAGAATATCAAATTATTTTTACTCATTGAACCTGAACCCCATAAGGCTGTCTTTGGGGTCTTGGTCTTTAAGTGTTAAACGAATAAAGCTATTAACATCAAACTCGCTACTGAAATCACCCCTAGGTAGTGCGTCCGAGTTAAAGGTACAAATATATTGGAAACCACTTTCACATGCTTTCCGATGTACATGCTCCAAAGCCTGTGCAGTTTGTCTTGAGTCCACGCCATCAAAGATGGTGCTATCATGTACCAAAAAATTAATCAGACCACGTTTAGCAAATAAGTTTACCAACATTAGATCATAGCAGAAGATTTTCATTTTGCCGACGCCTTCGCTACTACTACGAGGTATCTCAACATCAAAGCTATAGCCATTATCTGATACGTTAATGATCAGATTCCCAGATTCGTTATAAAGAGCCTGCGAATTTTCATTAAAACCTACAACCGCTTTTTCCCAATCTGATCTTGATTGTTCGTAATCTCTCTGAAGTTTGGTTTCTAGTTCAATTTTCTCGGCTTTAATTTCTTTCTTCCGAGACGACATCTCTTGGATATCTGAAATTCGCTGACGTATATTCTCAAGCCTTGCCTTCTTTACTAGAAGCTGCTCTTGCAGAAGAGTAAATTCTTCCAATGCGCCATGAGTGCTCAAAACGGACATTATTTCCGCTCGTTTAGAAGTATCAGATTTAACGGCATTATCATTTTGTGTGATTTGATTTTTTAGTTCTTCAATCTCAACCTGTAGAAAATGTTTTCTGTTTTGTACTATATCGTTATGAAACTTCTTGGCTTCCGCGAGAGTTTTTTTAACGGTATCCCCAAATGTTAGCCCCGCTTCCTGATAGAGTATTTCAACATCAGAAAGATCTGGAGCTTGCTCAGAGTGAACGGACTCCTGATAGCGCTCTAGCTTTCTACGAAGCATGAGGTTCTTATTAGAGACATCGTGAATGCTGCGAGTTATTATGTTTGCTTGCTCTTGTAGCCGCTGATATTGCGGATGCACTTTAAACTCAGAAAGTGCGAATCTCTCTCTATCGAATTCTATCTGTAATCTAACACGCTCCGCTTCAAGTTCGCCCTTAGAAGAGACAATGCCAGTTTTGACAGCGGTGTTTAAAGAATTTGCGGCGCTATCCTTATCTTTTATTATCTGGACATCAGATGCATGTTCCCAATTTAGACCAAGCAGAAATGCATTACATACTTGCGTGTTCCAAGTTTTTTGTGATCTAAAATAATTAAAGGGTGTGCTGTAAGCATCTATTCCTGTTCTTATGAAATAGGAGACCAAACTTCTAAAAGAAGGGGCATATTTTGTTCGGCTAGTGCTCGACAAACCAAAATGACTTATACCCAACAAACGTCTCCAGTCTTCCAACTTGTAAAAATCAAATCCTTGGTCTTTATCTTTTTCTGGAGCTATTGGGAGTCTCTCCAATTTACCATTAACCTTGATAATTCCATGATTTTCTATGCTTCTTGAGGCAGTAATTTTCTCACCACACACATCCATTTCAATAAAAAATGTCCAATCTTTTATTGTGTCCAATGGAAGAATCTTTTTACTTCTTTTATTAAAATCAGCTCCCAAGCAAAAATGAATGATGTTGATGAGGGTTGTTTTGCCCAGCCCGTTTCTGGAATCCTTTTTATCAGACTCACTTTTTTTATCCGCCAGTATAATGTTTAAGCCGCTCTGAAACTCAACGGCTTTGAACCTAGGGTCACTTGCATATATGCGATAAATCATGCTGCCACCCTCGCTATTTTGTCGCTTTTAGTTTCAACAAGCCCAAGCAGAAACAGTAAGTCCAAGCCCAACACGAATCTTTCAAAATTTCCGATATTCGAAGCGGATTTCACTTCATCCCAGAGACTAGACAAAGTTTTCTCAACAGTTAAATGTTTCAGCAACAAAGAACCCACACCGATAAGTGTTTCATGTTCACGAAGGTATTTGTTTGGAAGAATCATTTTTCAAACACCTCACATAAATGGAACAAATACGTCAGTATCGCTAGGCTCGCCGCCTGCTGTTTGAAATCTTGCTGTCCTGACTTTGCAAATTCAAACATTGCCATAAAGAGGGCGTCGCCAGAGAAAGATTGCCTTAGCTCTGAATACTTCTCCTTAAATCCATCTTTGAGTCGCTCTGGAAATTTAGCATCCAGTTGTGATGCCTTTACTAAATAATCACTAACCTCAGAGCTTCTACTGAGACCCGTGGATATTAGTGCTCGGACTTCTTGGGTTAACCCATTCTTCTGAATTTTCTCTTCTGGACTGATAACGTGAAAATCCCCACTCACAAAATGCTGCCCTGAAGCAATCGCTTTTGCAGAAATCTCAAGCTCTGAAAAACTTACTTCTGACATGCTCTCATCAAGCCGTTCTGAAACCCATGCCTCGTGAGATTTTTTTATTTCTATTAATTTTTCTGCGGGATAATCAGCAATCTGCTTATCAATTTTTGTATGACATGTTGGGCATAGATACATCAAATTGTCATAGTGATTTCTGCTATCATCCGTCATTTCATTTTTGTAACGGGCAGAACTTTCTTTTTCACCGTAAATATGAGCCGCCTCGCCAATTACTACAGCGGCACTTTTAACACCATCGCACGTAAGATTGGCTCTGCATTCAGGAAGAGCACAGCGTTCCCCGCTTCTCATCGCAAGAAGAAGTTTGGTTGAGTAAGAAGCACTCATTATAAAAAATAAATTGATGAGTAATTTGTTAAAGATATAATGTAGCCAATATTTATAATGAATGTAAATATTTATTTACAATATTTTATGCAATCTATTAATTTATCTTGATTAATGTGAATAAAAAGCTGGGAAAATTAGAAAGGGTTGAGTTGCGTAATATATGGAGCACCGAAGATGGTGACTTCACCCCTTGGCTTGCGAAAAAAGAAAATATTGAAATTCTTGGTGATGCAATTGGTATTGAGCTAGAAGTTGAAGCTCAAGAAAAAGATGTTGGTCCGTTCAGGGCAGATATTTTATGCCGCAATATTGCGGACGATTCTTTTGTTTTGATTGAAAATCAGATCGAGAAAACTGATCATAAACATCTTGGCCAGCTTTTAACTTATGCCGCAGGTTTGCAAACTGTAACCATCATATGGGTTGCTTCAAAGTTCACTGAAGAACATCGCGCTGCTCTTGATTGGCTTAACGGAATAACCAGCGAAAATTTTAGATTCTTTGGCTTGGAAGTTGAGCTTTGGCAAATTGATGATTCAGCACCAGCTCCGAAATTTAACATCGTTTCTCAGCCGAATGATTGGTCAAAATATGTAAGTTCAGCGGCTAGAAATATTAGTAATGCTGAAAATTCTGAAACCAAACAGATGCAATTTAGATATTGGACGAAGTTTTCAGAATATTTAAAAGAAACAGGCTCAAAAATGAAGCCTCAACGCCCTGGTTACCAGCACTGGTTGACTTTTACCATCGGTAGAAGCCACTTCCATATCAATGCTCTATTGAGCACCAGAGAGGAAAGAATTGGCGTTGATTTGTATTTAAGTGAGCCTGAATATGCCAAGCATTTCTTTAATGTTTTAAAGGAAGAGAAAGAGAAAATTGAAGCGGAAATTGGTTCTGCGTTAGATTGGAAAGAGCTTCCTGAAAAAAGAGCTTCTAGAATCATTTTAATATCTGATATGAACCCATCAGATGAGTCAAATTGGAACAGTCAGTTTAAATGGCTGAAAGACACTTTAGAAAAGTTTGATTCAGCATTTAGAAACCGAATTAAAAATCTTGAATATCCTGATTAGGAAGATGTTTTAACTACAGTTTTGATATTTATAACTTCATCCAGTTATAATTTAATATTAAAAAAGTTGACATATCTGATAATATGTAGTGTTGATTGGTTATATGAATTTTAAAAAATACATAAAGTCAATTTTTTACATTGCCTTGGTTGCACTTGTGTTAACCAGCACTCAAGGTTATTTTGAGGCTTTTAAATCTCCTTGTAAAAATTGTCATCATTCTGAAAAAACACAAAAAAATAAGTATTCTGATAATTTAAAAACCACTTCAAACCATCACAAGCATAGTAAATCTGATGATTGTTGCGACCAAAATTGTCATTGTTGTCATCATTCGCATTCCGTTCTTTCTTTCAATAATTTGAATGCGTTAAATTTTAGTTTTTTAGACGCTAAATTTGTAATTTACCAATCTTCACAAATTACAAAGTTTAAATCATCTCCCCTTCTTGAGCCACCTTCTATTTCTTAAAGCAAAATAAAACAGCCTTTTATATCCTCCTATGGAGGCATTACTTTTGTGTTGTTTTTTCAATTCTATTATTAGCTTTAAGAAATTATCTAAATGAAAAATACAAAATTATTACTTAGTGCATTGGTTTTTACCTGCACTACTAGCCTCGTTGGCAATATTGATGTTAATGTACTTGCAAAGTCAACTAAAAATACAAAATCAGAACAGGTAAAAACTAACCACCTTGGCTTAAAACAAATTGTTGAAAAGGTTTTAAACAATTCTCCTGCATTAGAGTCTGTTAGATTTGAAGCTTTAGCAAGCGAAGGTGATTATAAGCAATCTAAAAATTATGTTAACCCACAAGTTACCATTGAAGCTGAGGATTTTAGTGGAGATGGTGTTTATAGTGGGTATGATTCTGCACAAACCACCTATGGAATTTCGCAACAAGTTTTAGTTGGCGGAAAGTATGGAGCTAGAATTGATGCTTCAAAACAGGCTGTAAAACTAGCATATAATAAGTTTGAAATTACAAAACTAGAGTTGATAAAGGCTACTAAAACCGCTTATGCAGAAGCTATATTTGCAAGTGAAAACTTAAAGATTGCAATAGAGCAAAAAAAATTAGCTGAGCAGGTTTTGGCAAATGTTACTAAAAGAGTGAATGCTGCTGCTGAACCAGCATTTCAGAAAAGCAAGGCTGAAGTTGCCTTAGCAAATGCAAATATTCAGCTGCAAAAAGCAGAACAAGAAGCTAAAATTACAAAAAATAACTTGGCAAATTTATGGGGGAAAAACCAAATTGACTTTGAATTATCTGATAACGATTTTTGGAATTATGATGAGATAGAGAAAATTAACCCAGAGGAAGTTTTAAGTATTATTGAAAAAACTCCGTATAATATAGCTTTAGAAAATTCTTCAAAGCAAGCAAAAGCCAATTACCAGCTGGAGAAAGCAAATGCAATTCCAGATCCTACAATAAGCTTGGGTATTAGGCAATTCCAGCAAACAGATAATCAGGCTTTTATTGCTGGCTTATCAATTCCCATACCTATTTTTAATCAGAATAAGGGAAATATTATCAAAGCAGAAAGTCAGTTAGAGCAAACGAATAAGTCTAATGAAGCAACTTTGGTAAGTTTAAAAAATGAGTTTATCAATTCTCTTAATTTGCTTGAGGTTGCAAATTTACAAATTCAAAATTTTAAGAATCAAGTTTTACCCTCTGCAGAAAAAGCCTTTAATCAAACCAGAGACGGCTATAACGCAGGAAAATTTCCGTATTTAGAAGTTTTAGATGCTCAAAGAACCCTTTTTGAAGCAAGGTATAGTTATAATTCTGCTTTGAAAGAATATCATATTCAAAAAGCAAATATTGAAAGATTTTTAACAAAATAAATTACAAAAACTAGAGGATATATGAAAAATAAAATTTTATTACTATCAATAGCACTAACTTTAGCTGGTGGTTACATTACCTATGATTATTTAGCTCATCATAAAGAATCGCATTCGGAATCTGGTCATCACGATGAACATGGGGGCGGTCATGACGAGCATGGCGAAGAAGGGGGTGAAAAGGAATTTGAAAAGGGAGTTCATGGCGGAAGGTTACTTGAAAAAGATGATTTTGCGATTGAGGCAACTATATTTGAAGATGGTATTCCACCTGAATTTAGGTTTTACGCTTATGATGATGGGCAGTTGCTAAACCCGAAAGATGTTGAGTTAAATGTTGAGCTTACAAGGCTTGGTGGGAAAAAAGATAATTTTACTTTCTTGAAGGATAAGAAATTTTTCAAGAGTAATGAGGAAGTAAAAGAACCTCATTCATTTGATGTAAAAGTAACCGCAAAATATGATGGGGAAACTTACGAATGGAAATATGACTCACACGAAGGCAGGGTTAAAATAACCGAGGAAGCAGCTAAAAATCTTGGAATTGAAATTGAGAAGGTTGCCCCTGTAAAAATAGAAAAAACTATTCCTTTATATGGGATAATTAATCTTGATCCCAACAAATCAGCGCAGATAAAAGCAAGATTTTCAGGTGTTGTAAAAGAAATAAAGAAAGACCTGAATGAACCTGTAAAGAAAGGTGATGTTTTAGCGATGGTTGAGGGTAATGATAGCTTGCAGATTTATCCTGTTACTGCACCTATTGACGGAGTTATTATTGAAAGAAATGCTAGTGTTGGCGAAGTAACCAACGACTCACCACTCTTTGTAGTAGCAAATTTATCTTCAATGATGGCTGAATTTAGCGTTTTTTCAAAAGATGTTGAGTCAATAAAAAAAGGGCAAAAAATTTCCATTCAAAGTAAGAATAAAAAATACAATGCTGAATCAACTATTACAGCAATCTTACAAACAACCGAAGCATCAAGTCAAACAGTAGTTGCTAGAGCTTTTATTGATAACACTCAAAATTTTTTCAGAAGTGGAATGAGCGTTAAGGCGCAAGTTATTATTGATGAAAAAGAAGTGCCTTTAGCAGTCAAGATTTCGGCATTACAGAAGTTTAGAGATATGGATGTAGTATTTGCCAAAGTAGGTGAAACCTATGAAGTCAGAATGCTTGAGCTTGGAGAAAGAGGTAATAATTATGTGGAAGTTTTAGAAGGTATTGAAAGCGGCGATGATTATGTCAGTAAAAACAGCTTTGTAATAAAGGCTGATATTGAAAAAGCTGGTGCAAGCCATGACCATTAAGCCATCAAACCATTTAAAACCTTAAAAATATTTTTATGATAGAAAAAATCCTAAAATTTTCACTGCAAAACAGGTATCTGATTGCATTAATAACGGCTGCTGTTGCTGGCTTGGGCGTTTATTCACTTGGTAATCTACCCATAGATGCAGTACCAGATATTACCAACAAGCAAATTCAGGTTAATACGGTAGCCACTGCTTTATCACCTGTTGAAATTGAAAAACAGGTTACATTTCCAATAGAAAACGCTTTAGCTGGAATACCTGGATTAGAAAGCACAAGGTCAATTTCCAGAAATGGATTTTCACAAGTAACGGCTATATTTGAAGAGAGTATAGATATTTACTTTGCCAGAGCGCAGGTAAATGAAAGGCTTTCGGAAGCAAAAGAATCATTACCGCAAAATGTTGAACCTAAAATGGGAGCAATAAGCACAGGGCTTGGCGAAATTTATATGTGGACTGTTGAATATAAAAATCCAAAAGGCAAAGGTGCTAAAATAAAAGAAGGTAAAGTTGGCTGGCAAAAAGATGGGAGTTATTTAACCCCAGAGGGTTCTAAGTTAAAATCTGATTTAGAACGGGCTTCATACTTGAGAACAGTTCAGGATTGGATAATCAAGCCACAGTTAAAATCAGTTAAGGGTGTGGCTGGAATTGATACGATAGGCGGATATGCAAAACAATATCATATACATCCATCACCTGAAAAACTGATTGCCTTGGGGCTTTCATTTGCAGATATAGTTAATGCACTTGAAAAGAACAATCTCAGTATTGGTGCTAATTATATTGAAAATAACGGTGAGGCTTATGTTGTTCGCTCAGACGGAAGGATACAGAATATTGAACAAATTGGTAATATCGTTATTGCCTCACATAAAGGTTCACCAGTTTATTTAAGAAATATTGCGGATATTTTAATAGGTAAAGAACTTAGAACAGGATCGGCAAGTGAAAATGGCGAGGAAGTGGTTGTTGGAACTGCTTTGATGCTTATAGGAGAAAACAGCAGAACTGTCTCACAGGGAGTTGATGAAAAAATCACCCAAATTAATAAATCATTACCAGAAGGTATAGTAGCAAAAACTGTTCTTAACAGAACAAAACTTGTAGATGCAACTATAAGCACAGTTCAAAAGAATCTGGCTGAAGGTGCTTTGCTTGTGATAGTAATTCTATTCTTGCTACTCGGTAACATAAGGGCGGCATTAATTACCGCCCTTGTTATACCTATTTCAATGTTAATGACCTCGATAGGGATGGTTAAGCTAAAGATCAGTGGAAACCTGATGAGTTTGGGTGCTTTGGATTTTGGTTTAATAGTTGATGGTGCAGTTATTATAACTGAAAATTGCCTGCAAAGGCTTGCTGGAAAACAACATGAATTAAACAGAAACCTGAGATTATCTGAAAGGTTGAACGAGGTAATGGTTGCAAGTCGTGAGATGATAAAGCCATCTGTATTTGGTCAGGCGATAATCATAATGGTTTATATACCGCTACTTACTTTTACAGGTGTTGAAGGCAAAATGTTTGAGCCTATGGCACTAACAGTAATTATTGCATTAATTGCTGCCTTCATACTTTCTTTAACTTTTATTCCAGCAATGATAGCAATTTTTGTAACAGGTAAAGTTGAAGAAAAAGATAGTAAGATAATTGAAAGGTCAAAAGACCATTATTCAAAATGGTTAAGGCAATCGTTACAGAACCCAATTAAAACCATCATAATATCATTCGGGGCCTTCTTTGTTTCATTGATTGTATTTTCTTTTATGGGCAGGGAATTTATCCCAACCCTTGATGAGAAAGATATAGCAATGCACGCAATGCGTATCCCTAGCACTTCGTTAACGCAATCGCAAGAATTGCAGTTTGAAGTTGAAAAAGTAATCAGCAAAGTTCCAGAAGTAGCTTTTGTATTTTCAAAGACAGGAACGGCAGAAATGGCAGCAGACCCAATGCCAGTAAATGTTTCTGATACATTTATAATTCTAAAACCTAAAGATGAATGGCAAGACCCATCCATGCCTAAAAATAAGATAATTAAAAAAATTCAAAAAGTAGTGAAGCAAATTCCTGCTAACAATTATGAATTTACCCAGCCTATACAAATGCGATTCAATGAGCTTATTTCTGGTGTTCGTAGTGATATTGCCATAAAAATTTATGGTGATGAGTTTGAAATTCTTGAGCCAAGTGCTGAAAAAATCCTGAATATAATCAGTAAGATTGAAGGGGCTGAAGATGCTAAAGTAGAGCAGACATCAGGCTTACCAATGCTGGAAATCAATCTGGATAAAAAAGCAATTTCGCAATATAGTTTAAATCCTTCTGATGTCCTTGATGTTATATCAATTGCAATTGGTGGAAAGGAAGCCGGTATTGTTTTTCAAGGTGACAGAAGGTTTGATATTATGGTCAGATTGCCTGAAAACCTTAGAAACGATATTGCGGCTATTGGCAATCTTCCTGTAATGCTTCCAAAAGATGATAATGATGAAGGTTTTGGAATTGTAAGCCATCAACGCCCTAATTTTATTCCTCTTAAAGAAGTTGCTGAAATCAAGGTTACTAAAGGTCTGAATCAGATAAGCAGGGAAAACGGTAAACGCCGTATCGTTATTCAGGCAAATATCAGAAACCGAGATATAGGCTCTTTTGTTGAAGAGGCTCAGGAAAAACTTGATAAACAATTCAAAATCCCTGCTGGTTACTGGATTGAGTGGGGCGGACAATTCAAAAATCTGGAAACAGCTACTAAAACATTGTCAATTGTTGTTCCTGCCTGTTTCTTTTTAATTTTCTTACTGCTTTATTCTGCTCTTTCATCAGTAAAACAGGCTTTGTTAGTATTTAGTGGAGTTCCTTTGGCACTCACAGGCGGAATTTTAGCTTTGTTCCTGCGTGGTATGCCATTTTCAATATCAGCCGCTGTTGGCTTTATTGCGCTTTCAGGTGTGGCGGTTCTTAATGGTCTGGTAATGATAACAAAGATCAACCAACTTGTAAAAGAAGGTATTGAAGAAACTAAGGCAATCTTTGATGGGGCTATATCACGCCTGAGACCAGTAATGATGACAGCCCTTGTTGCCTCGCTTGGTTTTGTACCAATGGCAATTGCGACAGGTTCAGGTGCAGAAGTCCAAAAACCTCTGGCAACAGTAGTGATAGGTGGATTAATAACTGCAACAATCCTGACCCTATTTGTATTACCTGCCATCTACAAAAGATTCAATCTAGGGAAATCCATTTTGAATACGAATGAAGAGGATTAATCGCTATAAAATTATCAACAACTAAATCAATAGAGACCATGAAAAAACTTACAATAGCATTACTAGCTGCAACCGCACTCACTTCATTTCAAGCAAATGCTCAAGAAATGAAAATGAATCATTCAAAAATGCAGATGCAGCATGAAGTGCAAAAAAATAGCATTTCAATGAAGCTGGAACCTCAAGATAAACTTGAAATTGGTAAACCAACTGAAATTCTTGTTAAACTTGCTGAAATTGATGGTGGCAAACCAGTAGGTGCGGATGATTTAAAGATTGCTCATACTAAAAAATTACATCTTTTAATCAATGATCCATCACTTGGCGGTTACCAGCATATTCACCCAACACCAACTGAAAATGCTGGTGAGTGGACTTTTAATTTTATACCAACCAATTCAACTTTTTATAAGGTTTGGGGTGATGTTCTACCAATTAAAACAAATACTCAGGAATATGCTGTTGCAACGATGGGAAGTGAGCCAGAGCAAGCAGTAGCGATTGACAAAACTCTTACAAACGAAGCAAATGTTGATGGCTATAAGTTCAAATTATCATTTGAAGGTGATGTAAATTCAACCTCTGCAACAATGGGTAAAATCTTAATTGAAGATGCAAACGGCAAACCAGTTACTAACCTAGAACCTATTATGGGTGCTTTTGCTCATATTGTTGGGTTTAGTGATGATTTTAAATCTATTGTGCATATTCACCCAATGGGTAAAGAGCCAGAAAAACAATCAGAGCGTGGCGGACCAGAACTTTTATTCCATGCTATACCAAAAACATCTGGTTTTATGAAACTTTATGCACAAGTGAAAATCAACGGCAAAGAAATCTTCGCCCCTTTCGGGGTTGAGGTAAAATAACAAAAATCAATTTCTAAAGCTTGATGTCATTGGAGATTTAATTATGAGCGTTCATTGTTGTGATATCGAAAAGCAAAATCAAGATAACAAATACCTTAGTATATTATGGATGTGCCTTATTGCTAATGCAGTAATGTTTGTTGTGCAGATAATAGCAAGCTATATTGCAGGCTCGGTTTCGTTATTGGCAAACTCTTTGGATTTTTTATCTGATGCAGTCAATTATGGTATCAGTATTTTTGTGCTTAATAAGGCATTGAATGAAAAAGCCAAAGCATCTATATTTAAAGGAGTTTCCCTTGGGTTAGTAGGGTTATGGACAGCTTTTGAGACAGTCCATCATGGGTTAGAGCCCAATATTCCTAAAGCCGATATTATGGCTTATATCAGTGTTATAGCTTTAATAGTAAATGTTATATGTGCTGTTCTATTATATCGCTTTCGTAAGGGAGATAGCAATACTAAATCTGTATGGCTTTGTAGTAGAAATGATGCGATAGGCAATATTGCTGTTATGGTGGCAGCATTAGGGGTATTCTCTCTAGATAGCGCCTATCCCGATATTATTGTAGCTACTATTCTTGCTTGGCTAGCACTCTCTGCGTCTTGGCAGATTATTGTTTCCGCAAGAAAGGAATTAAAAGACTCAACAAGTAAATCTAAAAACGAAAAGTAGATATGGAATTTACAATTAAAGTGATAGTTAGTGCCTTGGTAATTGCCTTAGCATCAGAGGTGTCTAAAAAATCTGATATTTTATCAGCTTTAATTATTAGTTTGCCTATATCATCAATAATTGCAATTTGCTTTTATTATAATCAATCTGGAAGCCTGAAAGAAGTAGCGACATATGTAACCTCAATATTATATTTAGTTATTCCATCTCTAATATTTTTCTTATTATTGCCAGTTTTATTAAATTACGGAATTAATTTTTACTTAAGTCTTTTTACATCTTGTTTAATTACGGGATTATCGTACCTCTTATTTATAAAAATAACTGGTATTAAAATTTGATAAATATAAGTTAACTATCCCTTTGTTCTGCACAAACCATGAATTTTCGTTTTTTTGTTTTGAAAGTGCCAATCCATAAAACTGATTTTGCGATGTCTTTTTTCTCAATTAAAATATCGTAGTTTGGCAGTTTTGTTAGTTTTGTAAGCTGTTTAAATTCTGAGGTTTTCATTTTAACTTCGTTCAAATTTTCAGAGCGGCATTTTGAAATTGATTCCTCAAAAATGCAGAGCAACGCCTCAATCTGTGCCGCCCTGATTTTACCAGCCTTGGTGTTATCTTCAGCAAAACCTTTATAAATAATTTTTGTATTTTCCATGCTGTCCCCCTTAGTTTTTTGCGTTTGCTAAGCCAGCTTGGTAAGCCGCCTCAAGTGCCGCTTGGATATTCAAAACCCCAACGCTGTGGAAGTCTAGACTATCTGATTTTCTTTCAACTAAAGTTTCAATTCCAAGGTGGTCTTGTGCAATTTGGGTAAAAATTTCAGCCTTGGTTGGTAGTGTGCTTTTGCAAACGATGCCTGTCGCATCTTTGATGGCGTTTCTAAAGCAATCATTCCAACCTTTGTCAGCCACCAATTTTTTCAAGTGCTTGCTGATGCTTTGTTTTGTGATGCCTTCTTTCATAAAGCTAAGTTCATCTGCAAGGTGTCTGCCAAAGCGAGCATCTAAAACATCTCTGGCTTGCTCTGGTGTTAAACCAAAATGTTGACTCAAAAATTTTGAGGTTTCGTTCCAAGTTAATTCAACATCATATCCGTTGCGTTCGCTTGTTCCCCAAAATCCCCATTCTTTGTTGTTGCTTGTTATTGGTTTGTTTTTCATAAGTTCTCCTAATTGGTTACAACCCAATGAATGCTTCAATTTCAGAGGTTATCCAGTTAATTAGAGCGATGTTTTTATTATAATAAGTATAGCGACCTTTCTGCCGCTCTACGCCTGATAAGCCCGCCAAGTTTCTTGCCGTTGGCCCATACCCATTTTAGGAATTCATCAGCGGCTTCTTCGTGCTCATAGCGGTTGATTTTCCTGCGAAGGGTTGAGCGTTGGAGTGCACCACCACCAAGGTTAAAGGTAAATGAAACCAGTGCATCAAATTGCCCATCAGTTAATGGAATATTGATAAGCCTTAAAACCGATTTACTGGCGCTGGCAACATCTGCTTCTAGCAAATTTAGAGCCTGAGCTTGATTGATACCTTTGGCAAATTTTTCTCGCTCATTTTCCAATACTACATGACCATAGCCGATAGTTGGATATCCAGCTGGGCAGATGTAAATTAATGGCGCAAAGCTCTCAAAAGATTTTATAAGCTCTAAACCTTGATTGGTAATTTTTCGCATAGGAATAAAAAAGCCCCTATAAAGGGGCTTGAGGTTTTTGATGTTGTTGATATTAGCATTTTTCTAGGTGAGCGTAGATTTCTAAAACTTGCTCACCATTTTCAAAAGTGCCTTTCCAGTAATCTTGCTTTGCTGATGATTTGCTAAGTGTTAAGGTGAAGTCACCCAAACCAGCTTTTTTTGCATCATCAAAATCACAAAGTTTAAATTCTGCACTTCTTGCCAAAGTAGCTGCAAGAGTTTTTACTGCGCTAAAAAATATGTTTAAAAACACATTTTGCTCTTCCTTGCTGCAGTTGCTGTTATCGATATTTAAAATTTTGCATTCATAAAATAACTTGCTCATAATTTTACCTTTTTTGTTGTTAGCACCAAAGCGGTGTACCACCATGAATGCTTCAATCTTGATGCTTATCAACCTTATAAAAGAGCTAGTTTGCTTATGTTTTAACCAGTCTCATTATTGATACTGCGTATGGCACTACTGCGTAGGGCTATTTCCCCCTAATCTTATTCATTGCCCGTTGACCATAGTAAAAGCTGATGATGCCAGCGAAGATGGCTTGGTCTTCTTCAGTCCATAATAACCAAGGCATATTGGCGTTATATTGCAGAATTTTAACGCCAGCATAAAGCAAGAAAAAGCTGTAAGCGATAACAGGGCGAACAGTTCCATTTAGCGCATCAACCCAAGTGATGTTTGTTAAATAGGTTTTGTATATCGCGGCACTTTCGGCAATATCAGCGTTGGCGTTAATTTCTGCAAGGCGTTCGGTGTGTCCTTGCTTTTGATGCTCCATCTGCATTTTAAGCAGAATAAGCTCGTGTTGTTTATCAGATCTATCTTTCCAGATTTTTATAAATTCAGGAAAAGCAGAACCTAAAAAGCCAAGTAAACTTGCAAATATTGT
>JANRLM010000093.1 GCA_033762595.1 Rickettsiales bacterium | reverse complement strand
CATCGTGTGTAGCAATTTGTGTATCAAACTTTACACCAATTACACTAAACTATTGAACTATAAGCAGAATTATTATATGGTGACCCCGAGAGGATTCGAACCTCTGACCCACAGCTTAGAAGGCTGTTGCTCTATCCTGCTGAGCTACGGAGTCATATAGAATAGAAATTACTTTCTATTTATTTTTTTATCAATCGCAAGGTAAAAGAAAAAAGTTAACCAACTTTTTTCTTTTCATCTCTAAACCAACCAAGTTTTCTGCGAGCTTCCATAATCATTGAGTTTGCAAGAGTTCTATCAACGCCTTCACTTTCAGTGATTTCAAGAAGTTCATCAGAGTCAAGTTCAGCTAAATCTTCAACTTCCCTGATACCTTTTTTGATTAATAAGCCAGCAACTTCACTTGTAACGCCATTAATGCCAAGCAAGCCTTTTTTATTATTTTTGCTTTGTTTTTGGTTATTAGTTTTAACAGAAGATTCATCTTTAGGGTTATTTTGCAGATATTCATTCGCACGCTTTTGAAGCTCATCAACAAGCTCTTCTTCAAAGCCTTCAATGCTAAGAAGTTCATCTTTTTCAACGAATGCAACTTCTTCAATATTTGTAAAGCCTTCAGATGCAAGTAATTGGCCGATAACTTCCTCAACATTAAGATTTTCAGAGAAAAGTTTAGTAAGCCTGTTAAACTCTTCTACGGATCGAGTTGCGTCATCACTTTCAGAGATAATATCAATATTCCAGCCAATAAGCTCAGAGGCTAAGCGAACATTTTGACCCCTTCTGCCAATTGCAATTGATAGGTTTTCATCAGGCACAACGGCAATTATTTTGTGATTATCTTCATCAATAACTATTTTTACAACTTCAACTATTGAATCTTTGGTTTTTGAACCGATTGCATTAACTGCAAGCGTTGCTAAATCATTTGACCATTCAATAATATCAATTTTTTCGCCTTGAAGTTCATTATAAACTGAAGTAACCCTGCTACCTCTTGGGCCAATGCATGAGCCAACTGCATCAACTGATGAATCTTCAGAATATACTGCAATTTTGGCACGAGAGCCTGGATCACGCGCAACCGCACTAATTTTAACTATACCATCATAAATTTCAGGAACTTCTTGTGCAAATAAGGCCGCCAAAAACTCATTTGATCTTCTAGAGAGGAAGATTTGTGGGCCTTTTCTTTCTCTACGAACATCGCTTATATAAGCCCTGATTCTGTCGCCTTTGCGATAATTTTCTCTAGGGATAAGCTGGTTTTTAGGAAGGATAGTTTCAGTTCTACCAAAATTGATAACTAAATCGCCATTGTTTTCAATTCTTTCAATTGTGCCAGAGGCAATTTCTCCAACTCTATCTTTGAATTCATCATATTCTCTCTCTCTTTCAGCATCACGAATTTTTTGCATTAAAACTTGCTTGAAGGTTTGCCCTGCAACCCTTCCGAAATCAATCGGTGGTAATTCTTGAGTTATAGTATCACCAATTTCTGCATCGGGATTTTTCTTTTTTGCAAATTTCAGTTCAATTTGCGTATTAGTATCTTCAGCATTTTCAACCACATCAAGCTCACGGAAGATTTTGATTGAACCATCTTTTTCAGATATTTGAGCTTTTATTTTAAGATCGTGACCATATTTTTTGCGAGCAACTGAAACAACTGCTGCCTCTAAAGCTGAAATAACAATATCCCTCTTGAGGTTTTTTTCTCTAGCTACTGATTCTGCTACTTGGATAATTTCCAAGCCACCAGTAATTGAAAATGAAGTGTTAGCCATAGTATCTCCTAGTTTATCTTAATTAATAACGCCTTTGGTTTTTAATAATTCATAAGTAATTGCAATTTTTGCGGAATCTATATTGCTAAATTCAACAAAAAATTCCTTTTTAGAATCCTCACAAATAACAGAAATTCCATTCTGAGAAATTTTATATCTGCCCTTAAACCTTCTTGATTCATCAATTTTTAATTTAGTTTTAAGGTTAATTATAAAATTTTCAAACCGCTTAAAATCTTCCTCAGTAGCAATTTCTCTATCAAGGCCAGGGGAAGAAACTTCAAGCAAATATCTATCTTTTATAATATCTTCCGCATCTAAAATATTAGAAGTTAGCCTGCTAATATTTTGGCAATCACCCACTGAAAGGTTGGAATAATCTTGCCTTTCAGCGAATATTTGCAAGGCTTTATTTTTACCAACCATTGTGCCAAACTTTACATTAACTAGCTTGTAACCCTCTGATTTTAATGATGGTTCTATTAAAGATTTTATTTTATCTTCAATCATTAGTTTAAGCTAAAGTTTAGGCAACAAAAAAGGCGGGCAAGCCCACCTTTAGATACAAAGATTGTTTAGCATCAAAAACTTCTAAAGCAAGAATTTTTTTGAAATAAATTAAAAAAACTTAAAAATTATTTTTAATGAAAATTGCAAAATTTCTAGTGAAACTTAGAATTCGTCTATAGTTCAAAAGGTTAATGGATTGCTAAAAAATAGTTAAAATTTTATTAATTTCCTTGATATTAACCCTTTTTTAATATATTATGGTGTATATTACAAAAATCAATAATAATATATTTTTTTCAAATCGGGGGATTTTATGCCAATAGTGATTAATCATAATAATGGTAATCAACTCAATCTTTTTGAGTCATTGCTTACGGCTACTCAATTTACTAATTTTCAACCATTGGATATTATAAATGTTACTGGCAAAGGCTTAACAGATAGAGTTTTACTAAAAACAATCACCATAAAAAATGGTGGTGTATCAATTGATCTTGATTTATCAGATCTTTCTACAATTAAATCTCAGTTGGAAGCTCAAGGTATTTTTATGCCTAATGGCTTTACTTTTCCTTCTGCTCCTTTAGTTCCTACGCAATCAGGTAATTATGCTTTAACGGTTCAAGCTCAAAAAGCATTAATGCAAATTGCCGAAAAGGCTGGAATATTAGATGATGACATAAACTTTGATTTTGGAGTTGCTGTAACCCAGGGTTCTAGTAATACAGTTTTAGCTGAGCAAACTGTTAACAGAAATGCTGAGGTGTTAACGGTTCAAGACATACTTAACGAAACTAATCCGATTGATTTAACTGGAGGAAACGATCAATTTCTTGTGGAAATAAACCCTGCACTTTATGCCGTTGAATATTTAACTGCTGGAACTTTAATTAAATTTGAATCTAAAGATGGATTGGATATTGGTGTTTTTGGAACAATAGTAGTTTCAAAAGGCAACACTGAATATACATTGAAAATAAACCAAGATTACACTATTGATGATAACGGATTTGAAGTAAGGGTAAATTTGATGCCAAATGGAGCGTCAATAATAGGTGGGATTACAGATAATATTTCTGGAAGTGCTCAAAGTTCAGTTAATTTTAACTTTACAATATATACCGCAGATAGAACTAATCCGATTCTAGGAAAATTGGAAATGAGCTTAAATACTGATTTAAGTAATGGATGTGAAACTTATAGAGCGGTTGAAAATGCAGGTATAGTGAATAATGCAACTGAAGCTTTAGGTGATAGAGTATGGAAAGGAATTAACGCTCACACTGCAGGAACTGCAACTTTTGCAGGCAAAGAAATTGATTATGATTATGGGAGTGGGCTTTCAGCAAATTTAGGACAATATTTGTTGGCAACATTGAGCGATAGAGAGCAAGCTGCAGAGATACTTAGTTCTGTTATATCAAATCATGGTGTGCCTTTTTACCATATTCAACAAGATATTATAGAAGCAGGGGCAATATGGGTTCCGTATTATGGCGTTTTGAAAATTGGAGGGGTTTTTAATGCTCCGGTAGAACTGGCAGGGGTAAATTATAACGTAATAACATCAATTCAAGAATTAAAAGAGTTGATGAATGTTCAAACAGATAATGAGTTATATGAAAATTTGTTCCAATTTAATCTAGATTATCTTTCATTAGCTAATGCTATGGGTAAAACTTATGATGAAATTGTAGCTTTACACGATAATTTAGTAAATAGCTCAACCAATTCTCAACAATCTAACGGCAATATTGGCTCTGCTGGGAATACAGGTGCTAGCCAAGGCCAAACGAATGGTTCAAGCTCTAATTCTTCAAATGATAATTCTCAAGTAAATAATATTGATGTTCCACAAACTGCTGTAAAAACTAGTGAAGGCACAATGTATAGTAATGTTGATAAAGATTTCATTGTTGTATCTGTGAACTCTAATTTGATGAATTCTGATAAAGATGCAATTATTGTAAATAATTTAAACTCTAATTCAGTTTTAGCAATCTTATCTTCTAATGATGCAAGCAAGTTGAATTATTTTGTTTCTAATAAATCATCAGATAATTTTATAACTTATAAGAATGCCTCAGGTTCAGAGGTAAAAATTCCAATTCAAAATAATACTCATTTTACTATAAATAATAAGGGTGAAGTAAAACTTACTGCAGCTGGAATAAATTTGATTAACAATATTCCTCAAAATGTATCTGACATTTCATTGTCATTAAAAAACATTAATGCAACCAAAGCAAATGGAGATTTTGATTCTTTTAGTGCTGAAATTAATTTATCAAATCAGTTTTCAAATGCAGTTGATGAATCAGATTCTATTGTTGCAAATATGAATATGGTGAATTCACTTAATCAAAGTTCTAATTTAGCGCAAAATAATTCTTCAACAACAGCAAGTTTATCTGGTGGTTCAATGTTGAATGGTTTTGGAAATGGAAATATTAATTTAATAGGAAGTCAAAGTGGTAATGCAAACTTATCAGGTAATGTAAGTAATATTGGTTCAGGTGCAACATTAACTGGAGGTTTTACTTTACCTTTGGCATCTATCACTGATGGTTCAAATAAAGATAAAGATGTATTAAATTTTTCTTATAATCCAAGCGTAATGAATTCTGGAAGGCTTGATTTTAATTCACTTAAAAGTGGTGAGGCATTTATTATTGCAAATCCTTCTAATCCTGCGGTAAAGGTTGGAATGGTTTTGCTACCAGATGTAAAATTTATTTCAATTGCTAATGGTGCAAAGCAAAATATAGCTGATCTTAAAGGTGGCACTGATTATAACTTTAGGGTTGATAGTGTTACAGGCAAAATAGAGATTTACTTTGAACAATCAGGCTTAGACAAAATTGCAAACATTTCTAATAATGGTGCTAATCCAATAGTTTCAAACTTTAATTTAGATTTTCTTCATTCTTCAGGTGTAGATGTGATTAATGCAGGAATTGTTATTTCTCCATCTGGTCAGCAATCTGGCGGTAGTGGAGGTTCTAGCCTTACAAGTCCAACTCCGCCAGATAGCAATCTTAATAGCGATTTATTAGATATGAATCGGTTAAAAACTGATAATTGGGAGGAGCGAGCTTCAGTAGATGAAAATGATAAAGATGTGGATTTTGTTAAGCTAGTTACTAACTATAACAAAGATGTAATCTATAAAAGAGATTTTGAGTTTAACGATACAAAAGTTGCTTATGGTTTTAATGTTGAGAAAATTAATCCAGCTCAAGCTTTAACTCAATTTACTACTGCTGATAATTCTCCATTATCTTCATTTAATGTTCAATCATTAATGGAATTCAGGGTTGCATCAGATCCTAGCCAAATTGTTTTGAAGTTAGTTAAGGGTGTTGATTATCAATCAGGCGTTGCTGCACAAGATAGAACAGGCTTTTTCGGCTTTACAGAAGCTGGAAAGGCAAAACTTAAAGCTGCAATTGATAAAAATGGTGAATTAATAACTAAAATTGTTTTTAACGCAGAGTCAGCTTCTGCAAACGCAAATGGAACTAAGGCAGTTGATGAATTTGTATGGTATTCCTCTTTCTCTGATAAATATTTAACTGGAAGTGCAAATGGTGGAACACAAGATTCAGATCAATCAGGTAATTCTAGTCTCAAATTAGAAATGGTTGATGCTGTTAAAAATTCAAGTGGAGAATATCAAAAAGATATTCAGGAAAGTGCATTATCTCTAACTACCCCAATAGCAACAATAAATTTCAGTGGAGGTGATGAGGTTGGAATGCCAGAGAAGCCAAAATTAACTGGAATTTCAGGCTATCAATTTGATGATTTATTTAGAGAGGGTGAGATTAAAGATTCCAGTGGAAAAATAACGGGTTGGACTATTTTTGTAAAAGATCAGCAGGCACTAGATATTATCAAAAATAGTCAAGATATTGGTGAAACATTAAAAATAGAATTTACTAAATCTCATAGTTTAACAATTAACCAAACTAACGATCCAAAAACTATAGTTGAAAAATTTGAAATAAATATTATTGGAAGTTCAAGTAATTCAAACACTGGTAATTCAAATACTGGTAACTCAAATAGCCAAAACATTGATGACTTAATGGCTAAAATTAGCACCAATTCGGAATATATTTCTAAATTATCAGATGTTGTTAAGAATATATCTGATTCACTAGGAAAATTTATGAATTCTGCTGAAATTAGCAAGATTTTAGAACCAATAAAAGCTATAATCGAAACTAAAACTCAAGAAATTACAGAGTTAGCAGAAAAACTTTCTGATATGCTTGGAAGCAAAACAACCTCTATTTCTGAGCAAATGGAGGCTATGTCAGCTGATTTAGGTTTAGAAGATGCATCTCCTCAAGATTCAATTTCTAATGATGTTTATACTCTTGAAGTTGATGGGGAAAAAGTTCTAGTTACCGATCACCCAATAGATTTATCTTCAGCTAATCATAATCTGCATGCTTTTGTTGATGCTGATTCGTTTTCATTTTAATTTGGTTAATAATTGCTGATTATTGCATATTAATATTGACTAGCGTTGATTAATTTTTAATAAATAATGCCATAAATAAATAAAAATTTTTTATGGCAGGAACACACGATCATCATCACAAAAATCACCCTTATCATATTATTGAGTTATCTCCACTTCCGCTTTTAACAAGCCTATCTTTGCTATTTTTAGCGGTCGGTGCGGTATTATTCATGCATGAATATCACCATTCAGGAAGGCTGTTAATACTAGGTTTTGCTGCAGTTGTTGCGTGTTTGTATTTCTGGTGGAGGAAAGTTGTTTTGGAAGGCTTGGAAGAAAAAGCCCATAATAACTTTGTTCAAAACGGCCTTAGAATTGGTATGGCGTTGTTTATCGCATCTGAGGTTATGTTCTTTTTTGCGTTTTTCTTTTCATATTTTACCAGCTTTTTCCAAGCAATTTGGTTTGGTTTAACAGAATATGATTTTGCAAATCTAGCTTTAACTACAAATGATTTAACTTGGCCACCAAAAGGCATAAAAACCTTTGATCCTTGGGATTTACCATTCTTAAATACTCTCATTCTTTTGCTCTCTGGAACATCAGTAACTTGGGCTCATTGGGGTGTTCTCAACAATGATAAAAAAGCACTTGTCCAAGGCCTTGGTTGGACGGTTTTTCTTGGCGTTCTATTCACGGGCTTTCAAGCTTATGAATATTCCCACGCGGCATTTGCGATTGATACTAATAATTATAGCTCTAACTTCTTTATGGCAACTGGCTTTCACGGCTTCCATGTGATTGTTGGAACAATCTTTTTATTTGTATGCTGGATAAGGGCAATTAGGGGGCAATTAACTTCTGAAAATCATTTAGGCTTTGAGTTCGCCGCTTGGTATTGGCACTTCGTGGATGTTGTGTGGCTATTCCTATTCGTGGTTATTTACTGGTGGGGTAAATAGTTTATGAAACAATGAATTTCCTATCATTAAAATGCCCTAGATGCTTAGAGGGCGAGATTTTTAGCTCTAAAATAAAAATTAAACATAACGAAAAATGTTCTGAATGTGATTTAGATTTTTCCTCGCTTGATATTGGTGATGCACCTTCTTACTGCGTTGGTTTTGTAATATGTTTTCTAATTCCTATTCTCGCAATTATATTTGATGTTTATTTTACTCCAAATCTCGTAACGCATATTTTTCTATGGATTCCAATTACAATTATTTTAGCATATTTATTGTTATTATATGTTAGAAGTTACTTTGTTTATAAATGTTATGAATATCCTCAAAAATGAATAATCTAAGAAAAAAACTCTTTCATATTTTCTGCTTTTTTATGGTTTTAACTTGCACAATACTTGGTGTTTGGCAGGTTGAAAGATTGCAGTGGAAGGAGAGTTTAATTACTCAAGTTGAAAAATATAAGAATGAAAAACCTGAAGATTTTGAAATTCTAAATTTTAACCAAGAGCAAGATTTATTCAAAAAAGTAAATATTTATGGGGCTTTTTTGCATGATTATGAAATATTACTTTCTGCAAAATATCTTAATGAATCCAATGATAAATCAGTTTTAGGTTATCACATTATAACGCCTTTTTTGTTAGTAACTGGTGAGACTATTTTTGTAAATCGCGGTTGGATTCCTGAAAATCTAAAGGAAAAATCATCTCGTAAAAAAAGCCTTTCTGATGCTTTTATTGAAAAACCTCTTAAAGTTATGATTAGGGAAAGCCACGGAAAAGCCCCTTGGTATATGCCAACTAATGTGCCTCAAAAAGATATATGGTTTTGGATAGATTTAGAGCGAATGAAAAACAGATTATCAGAAAAATCTGACTTAAAAAACATCAAAAC
>JANRLM010000092.1 GCA_033762595.1 Rickettsiales bacterium | reverse complement strand
AAATTATCTCATCTGCTGAAATGTTGTTCTTTGAAGGGTATCTTTTTGATAATCCTAAATCAAAAAAAGCAGTGCAGAAAGCAATTCAGCTTGCAAAAAAACTAGGCACAAAAATTGCATTTACGGCTTCCGATCCAAATTGTATCAAAAGGCATCAAGCGGATTTTCTTGAGATTATAAGGCATTACGCTGATGTAATATTTGCAAATGAGGCAGAAGCAGAAGCAATTTTTGATGAAAAAGACCTCAGAAAAAACCTCTATAATTTTATAACTCTTAATGCGACTTCTTGTATAACTCGCGGAGAGGCTGGATCTTACATAGTGCAAGATGAAAAAATTTATGATATTGAAGCCGTAAAAGTTAATGATGTATATGATGTAACTGGTGCGGGTGACGCTTATGCCGCAGGTGTTTTATATGGATATTTATATGGCTTAAGCCCTGAAAAATATGGTAAGCTCGGCTCACTTTCCGCTGCAGAAGTTATTAAATATTTAGGTGGCAGACCAAATACTGATTTAAGCCAACTTCTAAACAAAATATAAAAAGATGTGCGTGATTCTATCTTAAATTTTTTCTTTATTCCGCTTGAAAAAATCAAAGGTATTGGCCCTAAATATCGTGATATTCTAAAGAATTTATTGCAAAAAAAAACTACTGAAGTTTATACAAAAGATTTATTTTTTCATCTACCTTTTAGAATAATTTCCAGAATAAAAAATCCAAATTTAAGAGATGATATTCATAATCAAAATGTGATTATGAAAGTTAAAGTGGTTGAAGGGGTTGAAGTAAAGGCTAGAAATAGAAGGGTTTTCAAGATAATTTGCGAATATGAAAAAAGATTTATTGATATAATTTATTTCAATGGCAATGAAAAATATTTAAGCAATCTTTATAAACAAGGCAGAAACCTTGCTATTTCGGGCTTGATAGAAAATTATAATAATAAATATCAAATCACCCACCCAAGATATGTTTTAGATGAAAATGAGATTGATAAAATACCGCTGCTTGAGCCAGTTTATATGGCAAGTGAGGGGATAAGCTCCAAAATAATTGGCAAGATTATCAATAGTAATTTTGAGCATTTTCCTGAGTTACCAGAATGGATTGATGCAAATTTTCTCAAAAAAAATAATTGGCAAAGTTTTAGAAAATCACTTTTTGATATTCATAATCCAAAATCACTAAGCGATATTTCACTAGATGGTAAAAACCGCCAAAGGCTTGCCTATGATGAGTTGCTTGCAAGCCAATTGGCAATTTCAATTACTAGAAAAAAAATCCAAAAACAAAAAGGGCAAGCGTTAAAATCTGAAAATATTTTAGTGCAGAATTTTCTGCAAAAACTTCCATTTGAACTTACAAATGGACAGAAAAATATAATGCAGGAAGTTTTTTCTGAAATGGAAAGTGAGTTTAGAATGTTCCGTTTAGTGCAAGGTGATGTTGGAAGTGGTAAAACAGCAATCGCAGTTTTAGCGATGATAAAAGCAGTTGAGGCAGGCTTTCAAGCAGGGTTTATGGCACCCACCGAAATTCTTGCGAAACAGCAATTTGATTGGCTAGAAGGAATAATAAAAAATTCTGAGCTTGAAAATTTTATCAAAATTACTTTGCTAACTGGAAGCACAAAAGAAGTTGAAAGAAAGGTAACTCTGCCAAAAATTGCCAGTGGTGAAATTAATATTGTTATTGGCACGCACGCACTTTTTCAAGAGAAAATTATTTTTCATAAACTTGGATTTATAGTGATTGATGAGCAGCATAGATTTGGCGTTAAGCAACGCCTGAGCCTCTCAGAGAAAGGTGAAAAAACTGACATTTTGCTGATGTCTGCAACGCCAATTCCAAGAACTTTAGCGATGACAATTTACGGCGATATGGAAATTTCAACGCTTGCTGAAAAACCTGCTGGTAGGCAAGAAATTGATACTCGTATAATTTCAAATGAAAAGATTGATGAAGTTACACAAGGTATAATTAGAGCGGTTTCTGCGGGTTCGCAAGTTTATTGGGTCTGCCCTTTGGTTAGTAAAAATGAGGAAGAATTGGAAGTTGTCGGTGAAGATGAAAAGGTAATTTCAGTTGAAGAAAGATATGAAAAATTGCAGGAGATTTTTGGTCAAAAAGTTGGCTTTGTTCACGGCAAATTAAGGGGTGAGGAGAAAAATAAAATCCTGCAAGAATTTCTAAAAGATAACATAAAAATTCTAGTTGCAACAACGGTTATAGAGGTTGGTGTTAATGTTCCAAATGCAACAATAATGGTGATTGAAAACGCTGAAAAATATGGGCTAGCTCAACTTCATCAGCTTCGTGGAAGGGTTGGCAGAGGTGAGAAAAAATCAACTTGTATTTTAGTCTATGGCAAAAAAACTAGCAAAATTGCGAAAGACAGATTAAACATTTTAAGGCAAACAAATGATGGCTTCAAAATTGCCGAAGAAGATATGGTTTTGCGAGGCACTGGCGATATTTTAGGCTTAAAACAAAGTGGCTTTCCTGAGTTTGAATTTGCTGATTTACCTGCACAAAAAGATTTATTATTTTCTGCGAGAGATGATGCTAAAATCATTTTAGAAATGGATTCTTCACTTACAAGTGAGAGGGGCAAGGCCCTAAGAAATCTGCTATATTTATTTGAATATGATAATCATATCAAATTTCTTGAAGCTTAATCTTGACGTGTTATCAACTCTAATCTCTCATATCACACTTCATACCCGCGAAGGCGGGTATCTAGAGTTCTTATGGATTCCCGCTTTCGCGGGAATGAAGCATCTTTTTTACCATTACGATTAAAAATCTATAGAGATTAAATGTTGAGCGTAATTTTTATCTTTTGGTTTCTGGTTGTCGTTAAATTTATAATTTTCAAAATCAGAAAATCTTATCAGCAAGTTTGAGAGTGCTTCTGCGAGATCGGTAATCATTTTTCTGGTGTGAAAAGGCGTTGGATTAATTCTAATTCTAGCTTGCTGAACCGGAACGGTTGGCGCAAAAATTGGCGTTACTGCAATATTATATTCCTCAAGCAAAGCCTTGGAAATTGCAATTGTTTTAGCCTCAGAGCCAATAAGAATTGGGATTATATTAGAATTATCAGGGCTTAAAATTTCAGAATTCTGTGAAAGCCCATAAGATTTTAATGTAAGGCGGGTTTCCTTAATAATTTCCTGATGTTTTTTGCGTAAAAATCTACCTTGAATTGATGAAATAATTTCAATCGCTTTATGACACGCAACGGCGTTATCAGACTGCATTGCGGTTGAGAAAATAAAATTTCTGCTATGATGGCGAATAAATTCCATCATATTTTTTGAGCCAACTACAAATCCACCAATCAGCCCTAAAGCCTTCGCAAAAGTGCCACAAATTATATCAATTTCATTAAGTAAATTTTGGCTTTCTGCAATTCCACAGCCATTTTCACCATAGACGCCGATTGCGTGAACCTCATCAAGATAAAGCATTGCGTTATATTTTTTCTTGAGAGAAATTATTTCTTTAAGTGGTGCAAAATCACCTTCCATTGAATAAATTGATTCAGCTAAGATTACTATCGGGCGAGAGTCCGAAATTCTGCGGATATTAGCGAGTTTATTTTCTAAATCAGATAAATCATTATGCTTAAAAATTTGCTTATCTGCACCTGAAATTTTTATACCATCAATGATTGATGCGTGATTTTTTTCATCAGAAATTGCAATCGCATTAAAATTTTTTAGTAACGCTGAAATAACGCCAAGATTCGCATCTAAGGCGGAATTGTGGATAAGTGCTTTTTCTTTTCTAAACCAATTTGCGATTTTATTTTCAAGGTTTTCAAGGCTTTCAGAAGTGCCGAGAATATTTCTAGTGCCGCCTGCACCTACGCCAAATTCCTTAATTGCAGAGATTTTTGCGTTTATAATTTCAGAGTTTCCAGCAAGCCCTAAATAATTATTATTGCCCCAAATAGTAACAATTTTTTTCTCATCACCGCTTAAAACCTCAGCTAATGGAGGGTTGTTTGGCAACAAATTTACAATTGGATATTCCCTAAAAAGATTTTTTCTTTTTATTTCCAATAATTGCTCACTTGCTAATTTTTCATAATTTACAAACATTTCCTATAAATTTTAAGTGAGTTTTTTTCTAGAATTTGCATAGATTTTAGGCTGAAATTTTCAAGCGGAATTTCAGATAAATTTAATTCACCAAAAGTTGATATTGCATCATCACCTAAAATTTTCGCAGATGAAATAAGCTGAATTTCATCAATTAAATTTTCTTTCAGAAAGCTGGTTGCAATTCCCTTTCCGCCTTCAATTAATAATCTTGATACACCAATTTCAGCGAGCTTATTTAGTATTTCTAAAAGATTAAGTTTATTTTCTTTTTCAGAAACAGAAATAATTTCAAGCAAAGTATTTTCAAATTTTTTTGAATTATTTTCTAAAGAATTTTTACTACAAAAAATAATAGTTCTAAATTTATTTGCGGTTTGAGAAATTTCTGATTTTTCTGAAATTTCTAAATTTTTATCAATAACAATTCGGAGTGGCGAGAATCTTTCTAAGCCTTGTAAACGTAGAGTTAGAGAGGGGTTATCAGATTTTATAGTGTTAATGCCAACTAAAATAGCATCATTTCTATAACGCAAAATTTGAGCGTAATTTCTTGCGTAGTTGGAAGTTATCCATTTACTTTTACCATTATTTAAGGCGATTTTTCCATCTAGCGAAGTGCCGAGTTTCAGCGTTACAAATGGCAGTTTTTCAGTAATTGCACGAAAAAATGGGAGATTTACTTCCATCGCTTCTTTGTGCATAAAATCTTCAACAACATCAATACCGGCATTTCTGAGGGCGAGGATTCCAGCTCCATTAACCTTTGGGTTTGCATCTTTGTTAGCTACAAAAACTTTTTTAATTCCAGAAGGGATAATCGAATTTACACAAGGTGGGCTTTTACCAAAATGGGAGCAAGGTTCCATAGTAACATACATTGTTGCACCTGAGAGAGCTTCTTTATTTGCCTTATTTATCGCTGAAACTTCTGCGTGAGTTCTGCCTTGCGGTTGGGTATTGCAAGCACTAATAATCACGCCATTTTTTACAATTACACAACCAACAGGTGGGTTAGGAAAAGTTGTTCCTATTGCTTTTTTTGCCAATTCAATGGCAATTTTCATAAATTTTTGATGTTCTTGCAAATCAATCATTTATAAGTAAATAAAATCTGTTATTAATTAGCTACTTATCATAAAAATTCTCGTATGTATAAAATTTTATTACCATCATTGCTAGCTTTAAGTTTATCCTCTTGCAGTTTCTTCAATTCTCTCTGGGATACATCAGAGGAATGGGGCAAGAAAATGCCCGTTAAGCAGGGCGTTGAAAGATGTGAAGATGGGGTAACTTGCTTCAGAAAAAGGCAACCTGAACAGCAATCTGATATTCAGCAACCTCCGCAAAATCAAAATTGGGTGCAACCACAAACTATAGAGCAACCTAGCCAAAATCAACAAGGATATATTCCAACTTCTTTGCCGGGGCAGAAGGGTGATGAGCCGAATATGTATGATGAAATGTCTAAAAAATTGCCACCAGATATGCAGGAAAACCCTAACAAAGAGGCCTATGAGGCTTATCAAAAAGGCTTAATGCAAGCTGGTCAACAACAGATGCAACAGCCTATGCAACAAACATTTCAACAGCCAATTCAGGGGCAAAATATAATGCCAACTCAAACCTACCAAGGCGGATACCCTCAAGCACCAGCAAATATTAGATTTGGAAATTAATTTTGATACCTTGATTTTTTTCTTAATTACTAATAACAAACAACTAACAACTAACAACTAATATAGATATGGCAGTAAAATTGGCACTAAATGGAATGGGTAGAATTGGCAGATGTATTTTGCGTCACTATGTTGAATCTGGCAGAAAAGATGTTGAAATTGTAGCCGTGAATGCCCCAACTGATATAAAAAGGCACGTTCATTTGCTGAAATATGATTCAACTCATGGCGTTTTGCCTTATGAAGTGAAGGGCGATGAAAAAACTTTCCAAGTTGGCAATCATAAAATGGTTAGATTTGATAATCGTGATCCATCTAAAATTGATTGGAAATCTGCGGGTGCTGATATTGTTCTTGAATGCACTGGCCACTTCAAAACTAAAGATGAGGCAAGTGCTTATAGAAATATGGGAGATGTGAAAGTTATGATTTCCGCCCCATCGCCTGATGCTGATGCGTGCATCGTTTGGGGGGTGAATAATCAAATGCTTAAAAAAGAGCATCAAGTTATTTCAATCGGTTCTTGCACAACAAATTGTTTAGCACCAGTTGCAAAAGTTTTGAATGATAAACTTGGCATTGAAAAGGGCTTCGTAACAACTGTTCACGCCTATACAAGTGATCAAAACCTCACTGATGCAGCCCATAATGATTTAAGAAGGGCAAGGGCTGCGGCCATTTCTATGATTCCCTCAACCACAGGGGCGGCAAAAGCGATTGGTCAAGTGCTTCCTGAGCTTAAAGGCAAGTTAGATGGCTGTGCGGTTAGAGTTCCAGTTCCTAATGTTTCTATGATTGATTTTACTGCACAAATCAGCAAAGAAACTAATAAAGAGGAGATCAATAAAATAATGAAAGAGGCATCTGAAACTGCACCGCTTAAAGGGGTTTTAGGCTATACTGATGAGGAATTAGTATCCGTTGATTTTATGAGAAACCCGCATAGCTCAGTTTTTGATGCAACTGGCACTTATGTTCTTGGCAAAAACTTCATTAGAGTTGTTTCTTGGTATGATAATGAATGGGCGTTTTCTGTTAGAATGCTTGATGTTGCTGCTAAGTGGATATAGGGATTATAGAGAAAACTCTCTCTCCCGTTTACGGGGGAGGGGAGGCATTGCCTCAGGGGTGGGGGCATAATTGGTTGATGGTAGATGTTGATGGTGGTTGATGGAAAAAGCCCCCCTCCTATCCTCCCCCCGCAAGCAGGGGGAGGGATTATAGAGAAAGCCCCTCCGCTAAAATGTCGGAAAATAAAGAGTGAAATTATTTAATAAATGAAACGCAAATCAATTATTATAAGGGCTAGATACTTACTTGAGGCATTATTAATTCTGCCGATTTATCTGATATTTCAAATTTTGCCTTTTAGAGTTTCCGCTTTTATAATCGGCAAATTGCTTAAGGTTTTTGGGCGGTTTCACCCAGCAAATAGAATCGCAATTAAAAATCTGAACCTTGCATTTCCTGAAAAATCTATTGATGAAATTCGTGAAATTGCCAAAAATTCTTGGGAAAATCTTGGAAAAACTGCCGGAAGTTTTGTTGGAATTACAAAGCTCAGTAAAAAAGAAATTGAAGAATTATCACCAATTCAAAATAAGCATTTTGTTGAGGAAGCACAGAAAAACTCAAGCGGTGGCATAATTATTGTAAGCGCACATACTGGAAATTGGGAGATTGGCTCGTCATATCTAAACGCACTAGTTCCAAATATTTCAATGATTTATCGCCATGCAAATAACCCTTTTGTTGAAAAATTAATCGCAAAAAATCGCAAAAAATATTCTGATTTTATCATTAGAAAAGGTGATAAATCTGGCTTTAGAGATATTTATCAACATCTCAAAAATGGCGGAAGCCTTGCCATAGTTGCTGATCAAAAAATTAGAGATGGTGTTGAAGTAAATTTTTTTGGTCAAGTTACAAAAGCGCCTTCAACCCCAGCAGAGCTTGCTTTGAGGTTTAATCTGCCAATAGTTATGGGCAGAAATATTGCATTAGAAAATGGCAAATTTCTCTCCAGTTTTGAAAAGCCGATTTATCCTGAAAATAAATCTGTTTTAGAATTAACTCAGGAAATTTATAATTATTTTGAACGCTGGATTCGTGAGTATCCAGACCAATGGTTCTGGATGCATAATAGATGGTATCTTAGGCACTGTTCTTAAAGGTTTATAATTCTTTGCTAAAATTGCGTAGTAATATCTTCCTCTAATCATCATCATCTTCATCTTGTTTTTTATCTTTCATATTTGTTGGGATATTTTTATAAGCTTCCAAGCCTTCATTTATATCATCGTATAAAATGAATTTTCCATCTTTAATAAGTAGAACTTTTTGGCAGTAATCCTTAATTTTTTTGGCAGAATGCGTAACAATTATAAGCCTACTATTAGAAAATTTTTCCTTAATAGCTTCTTTAGATTTTTTCTTAAAATTCGCATCGCCTACTGAAAGAATTTCATCAATTAGATAAGTATCAAAATCAAATGCGAGGCTAACTGCAAAGCCAAGCCTTGCTTTCATACCGGTTGAGTAGGTTTTAACGGGTAGGTCAAAATCAGCTCCTAAATCAGAAAAATGATGCACAAACTCAATAATTTTTTTGGCTGTTTGAGAATCTTTTTGCATTAGCATACAAACAAAGGCAGTATTTTGTTTGGCCGTCAAACCGCCTTGTAAACAACCTTTGAAGCCGACTGGCCAAGAGATATTTTCATCAGTAATAAATTTGCCAGAATCTTGATAAGTAGCTCCACCAATTAGCCGTAGGAAAGTTGATTTTCCAGCACCATTTTTACCAAGCACGCCAATATTTACCATTGAAGGCAAAACAACAGAGGCCTCTTTGAAAATATATTTTCTGCCATTGTCAGTATCATAATATTTGGTTATGTTTTGAAGTTTTATCATCTATCAATAATTCTTTTCCAATTATGGTGATAATAAAAAAGCCCTAAGCCCATTGTAATCAAAGCACTGGTGGCAAGATAAGGATAGCTTGCATAGCCCGAATCAAAACTTTCATTAAAGCCATCTCTCACTAATTCTATGGCGTGAATTATTGGGTTATAAAGCAGAATAGATTTGCTTGGTTCTGGCACGATTGAGATTGAAAAAAATATGCCTGAGATAAAATATAATGGCCTGAAAAGCATGGTTACAAATTTCTGCACATCATCATTAAAAGCACAGATTACCGCCAAAAATAAGCCTAATCCAAGTGAGAAAAAGAATAAAGTTAGAATTGTTGAAGCGTAAAGCAGAAAATTATCAAACCCAACATCAAAGCCAATTAGATAGAAAATAAACAGCAAAACTGAACTTGCGAAAATATGCACATTTAACTCTAAAATTGCCCTTGCGAGAATTGTATCAATCGGCTTTACATTACGATAAAAAAACAACCCAGCATTGACAGAAGTTGCATTAAGTGAGCGAGTTATAACATTTTTGAATAATATCCAAGGCATAATGCCTGTCATCACGAAAACTGGATAATCAAACTGATAACTATTCTTTGAAACCGCAAAAAAGATTAGGGAAAGAAGGGTAACGTGGGTTATAGGCTCAAGTAAAGCCCAAATAAGCCCAAGGTTATATTTGCCGAACCTTGTCATTAACTCTCTGAAATATAAGGCGAATATGGTTTTCCTCTGCACCCTGAAAGAGTTCCTAAACTCATTAAAAGATATTTGAAAATTACTAATCACCAAATTTTTTTGATTTGTTAATGGTTTTTTAACATATTGAATGTATACAGGAAATTATATTATATTCCAAATAAAATGAAGCTCGATTTCAAATATTTAAGAAAAAAGGATAAGTTATTTGAGAGGTTTTATTCAAGTTTTGCAGGCTTCATAAAATTATTAAGAAATGATGATAGCGAGTTTCAAAAATTACTTTCCGAACAAGAAGAGTTTTTAAGAGATAAAGCAAAAGAGGTTGAGGAATTTTCAAATAGTTTATGGACAGAGTTTTCTAAAGAATATCCAAACATTGAAATTCCTGAACAATTCAAAACATTTGTTAATGCAAATATTGAAGAACTAAAAGGAACTTATTCAAAAGCGGCAAGTAATGTCTCTAAAAATCCAAGTAGCACGCGAGAAAAAACTGATTTTTTAACAAGGCTAAGAAATAGCTTGCATAGCATTAAGAATATTACAAAACCCTCTAAATTTTGTCAGCCTATAATTGATATTTGGTTTAATAATGAAGGTGAGCATAGAAATGAAACTATAAATAAATTCCTGCCAATAGATGCCTTGCACTCAATGTTTATGCTTACCCCAGTATATCATCAAGCGGAGAGCTTAGAGCAACAATTAATTATTCAAGAACAAATCCCTCATAAATTAGAAGTAGAAAAATATACTCTAATGATGGCTTATATAAATGCAAAATATAAGCTTGGATATAATGAGGAAGAAGTTAAAGGCAGAGGTGTGTTCCTGAAGTTCTTATCAGAAAACCCTAGGGGTAAAGGTAATAAATCTTTGCCTAGCTGGGGAAATTTATTCCATAATGCTTCAAATCACTCTCTAGGTTGTGTCGTATTATTTAGATCTTTATGTTGCGATACATCTAAATATCCTAAAAATGAAGATGCTAAAAAAATTATAAAAGATTATGAAAGAAAAATGACTGAAACCTTCATTTTTCACGATGGTGGCGAGGAATATTTCAGGGAAGCATTAGTTGCAGGTGAAATGGCAAAAATTGTAGATGCTGATTTAGTCAAAAAAATCTATGCAGTAAGAGATAAATTTGAAGATTTTTCCTATAAAAAATTTACCATTCCCAAAGTCGTAAATTACTGCAAAAAATATATGGGTTTTAGTGATGAAAATAAAGCAAGCCTTAAAAACCAAATGGAAGTTGCTACTGACCTAAACCCATTTGAACACAAATTGTTAGAGGTTATAGAAAAACTTCATACCAGTGCAGATATTATAAGAATGCGAGTGAGGGGAGTTCAAGATACGCCAGAAGAAATATTATTAAAATTTACTTATGTTGCAAAGCATCTTTATGGTTTAGACCTCAAAGTGGATATGGAGCAGTTTAAGAATATATCTTATGATGAATATAAAGGTGCTATTGCTAAAATTTTATCAGAGGCAAAACCAAATTTTGATAAATCTTTAATTGGTCAAGTTGATAAAAGTTTAGAGGGAAAATCAAATGCTGAACAAGAAGTTTTAAGAAAGAGATATCAGCATGATGCAAAAAAAGCCAACGAGGAGTTCAAATATTATGCCGAAAAAACTGCAAAAAAACTAGGTTTTAATAAAAAAGAGGTAAAGCAAATTGAAAAATTTATCTCAAATTGTGAAGCGATTTACAACCAAAAAGGAAGGAAATAGATTTTTATTTCTCCCCAACCAAGCCTTTAACATAAACCTCTAAGCCAGTAAGGCGGAATCTTCTATTGCGTTCGGCATCTAGGATATTTTTAACAAGTTCGGCGGTTCTATCTGCGTCATCATTTACAATTACATAATCATAAATTTCCCAGTGAGAAATTTCATTAGCGGCTTTTGACATTCTATTGCGGATAACATTCTCATCATCAAGCCCACGAGAACGAAGCCTGCGTTCAAGTTCCTCCATTGAGGGGGGCAGAATAAAAATACTCACAACATCTTCCTCACATTCTTCTTGCAGGGTTATTGTTCCTTGCCAATCAATATCAAACAGAACATCTTTGCCGTTTTTAAGGCGATCAAAAACTGGCTTTTTAGGCGTGCCATAAGAATTGCCAAAAACTTCTGCATATTCTAAAAACTCATCATTTTCAACCATTTCGGCGAATTTTTCTTTTGAGACGAAATAATAATCTTTGCCATCAACTTCATTAGCGCGCATAGTGCGAGTGGTAGCAGAAACTGACATAAAAATTTCAGAGTCATTCTCAAGCAATTTCCTTGAAATAGTGGTTTTGCCTGCCCCTGATGGAGAAGATAAAATAAGTAATAAGCCTTTCCTTTCTATCTGCATTTGAAAAATATTTTCTTTAATTGTAATTATTCACTAAGCATAGATTTTACCAATTATCCTAATATTGTCACCC
>JANRLM010000091.1 GCA_033762595.1 Rickettsiales bacterium | reverse complement strand
TCTTGCGAAACTACCTGCGGATAAAACTCTTTCAATCGGTGTGGTTGATGGTAGAAATATCTGGAAAAACAATTTTTCTAAATCTACAATTTTAATTGACAAAGCTATCGCAACACTTGGTAAAGATAGGGTTGTAATAGCGCCATCTTGCTCATTACTGCACACGCCAGTTGATTTAGCGAATGAGAAAAAGCTTGATACAGAAATTAAAAATTGGCTCGCATTTGCAACGCAAAAACTTTCTGAAATTGTTATCCTCACTAAATATGCAAATGAAGGCACAAATGCTGTAGCAAAAGAATTTGAGGAAAATAAAAAAGCAAATCAATCTCGTGAAACTTCAACAAAAATTCACAATCAAGAAGTTAAGAAAAGGGTTGAATCTATTAAAGATGCTGACACTCGCAGAAATTCTCCGTTTGATGCAAGAATTGCAAAACAGCAAAAACAATTTGGCTTTCCATTACTTCCTACAACTACTATTGGCTCTTTCCCTCAAACAGAAGATGTTCGTCAGGCTCGTGCCAAGTTCAAAAAAGGTGAGTTGACAGAAGCTCAATATGAAAAATTCTTGGAAGAAAAAACCATCGCTTGCGTTAAATATCAAGATGAAATTGGCATTGATGTTCCAGTTCACGGCGAGTTTGAAAGAAATGATATGGTGGAATATTTCGGTGAACAGCTTAATGGATTTACTTTTACGGAAAATGGTTGGGTGCAATCTTATGGTTCTCGTTGCGTTAAACCGCCAGTTATATTCGGTGATGTTTCTCGCCCTGCACCAATGACTGTTCGTTGGAGTAAATTTGCACAAGAGCAAACTAAAAACCCAATGAAAGGAATGTTGACAGGACCAGTTACAATCCTGCAATGGTCTTTCGTTCGTGATGATCAGGCTCGTGAGCTTACTTGTAAGCAAATTGCCCTTGCAATTCGTGATGAAGTGAAAGATTTAGAAAAAGCAAATATCAAAATCATTCAAATTGATGAGCCAGCTATTCGTGAAGGCTTACCTTTAAGAGATGCTGATAAAAACCAATATTTAAGATGGGCTGTTGAGTCCTTCCGTATTTCCTCAAGCGGCATTGATGATACAACGCAAATCCACACTCATATGTGCTATTCTGAGTTTAATGACATTATTGATCACATTGCGGATATGGACGCTGATGTTATTTCAATTGAAACTTCTCGTTCTCAGATGGAGTTGCTTGATGCTTTCGTTGAGTTCAAGTATCCAAACCAAATTGGGCCTGGTGTATATGATATTCACTCACCTCGTGTTCCGAAATCTCGTGAGATGGAATATTTGCTTGATAAAGCTCTTAAAGTTTTAACGCCAGAGCAAATCTGGGTGAATCCTGATTGCGGTTTGAAAACTCGTGGCTGGCCTGAAACAAAAGCAGCACTTGAAGAAATGGTTAATGCGACTAAAGAAACTCGTAAAAAACTTGAAAATCAAGGTAAAAAAGCCGCTAACGCTTAGTATTCTGAGACCTTATTCTTTAGAATTAAAAAGCCCTCTTTTGAGGGCTTTTTTTTGAGCTTTTTTGCATTAAAATTCAATAACAATAATTGGAAAACGCCTTGTTTTTACTTTATATTGTCACCCCTCATTTATTGCGGGGTTAACCATAAAACACTCTTAAAACCTAGCTTAGAAAAACTTTTAACCATTAACCCCATTACAATTTGAGATAAAGAACTTAAATCTACACTTACCTAACAATAATATGATATGTAAGAAGCTAAAATTGCAAAGTTTTACCAACAACTAATCATCATTATCTTTTTTAGATGAAATGCTTGATTTTCTACCACTTGTAGAAGAATTAGCACCGCCGCCAACCCTTTCAACAACAGGGCCGGAGTTCATTGTAGAGAAGAAATCATCATTTGATTTTGAGCCTTTGATTTTATCCATCAAAAATTCCATCGCATCAATCGCCCCCATTGGGGAGATAATCTTGCGTAATATCCAGATTTTCTGCATTTCACCATCTTCATATAAAAGTTCCTCGTGGCGAGTGCCAGATTTGAGAATATCAATTGCTGGGAAGATTCTTTTATCTGCAAGTTTTCTATCAAGCACAATTTCAGAGTTACCAGTTCCTTTGAATTCTTCAAAGATAACTTCATCCATTCTTGAGCCAGTATCAATAAGTGCAGTTGCGATAATGGTTAAACTTCCGCCGTTTTCAGTATTTCTAGCCGCACCGAAGAATCTTTTTGGGCGTTGTAAAGCGTTTGCATCAACACCACCAGTAAGCACCTTGCCAGATGAAGGCACAACTGTGTTATAAGCTCTTGCAAGCCTTGTGATGGAATCAAGTAAGATAACAACATCTTTGCCGTGTTCAACCATTCTGCGAGCTTTCTCAATAATAATTTCCGCAAGTTGCACGTGGCGAGTTGCCGGCTCATCAAAGGTTGAGCTAACAACTTCACCTTTAACGGTGCGGCTCATATCAGTAACTTCCTCAGGGCGTTCATCAATTAGAAGAACGATTAATTCAACCTCTGGGTGATTAGTTTCAATAGATTTTGCGATAGTTTGAAGTAGCACTGTTTTACCAGAACGCGGAGGGGCTACAATCAAGGCACGCTGACCTTTTCCAAGTGGGCAGATTAAGTCTATCACCCTTGCGGAGCTAGTATTTTTATCTGATTTTGGAAGCTCCATTTTGAGTTTTTTATCAGGATAAAGAGGCGTTAAATTGTCAAAATTTGTTTTTCTGCCAAGCCTGCCATTTAGATCAATATTATTAACTTTTATTATCTTTGTTAGTGCAAAATATCTCTCACGCATTTTCGGAGGACGCACTTCACCTTCAACAAAATCACCGGTTCTAAGAGAAAATCTTTTGATTTGATTTGGTGAAACATAAACATCGTCAGGGCCCGCACGATAATTATATTCCCTAGAACGCAAGAAGCCAAAGCCATCTGGCATAACTTCAAGCACACCTTCAAACACAACAATTCCATCTTGTTGATCCATCATCACGCGAAGCAAATGGAAAATAATTTCCTGCTTGAGCATAAAATTTGCACCTTCAATGCCAGCCTCTTTGGCAAGCTCTATAAGCTCTTCAGGGGATTTTCTTTTGAGATCTTTTACATAGAGCGTTGGCTTATTTTCATTTTCAACTCTTTTAATTGCATCATAATCTTCATCATCACTCGGCAGATAATCAGCTTTTACAAGCGTTGAAGCGCTTGCGCCAGCTACATAGTCATAGGCGTTTAACTCATCAGTCGGTATAGCTTTTGTTATATAATCATATTCACCAGCTGGTGATGAAGTATTTTGTGGCGTTTGCCTCTCGGGGTTTTCTTGAGCCTCAGATTCACCCCTGTAAGAATTTCTTTCAGGGTTTTGATTTTCAGAATAATCATCTCTTTGGTATCTTCTCTCATTTCTATCATTTCTTTCGTATCTATCACCTCTATCGGCTCTATCAGTTCTATCGCTTCTTTCATATCTATCAGATCTCTCTTGCCTATAGCCACCTCTATCATTTCTATCGCCTCTTTCTGCTCTATCAGCTCTGTCTGTTCTTTGTTCGTATCTATCGTTTCTGTCGTTTCTTCTTCTCGGGCTGTAACCTCTTCTAGGTTCATAGTTTGAGCCACCGCCACGCTTTTCATAGATGCTAACTTCCTCATTATTTTCTTGCCTTGAAGGGGCTTCCGAGTTGTTAGAAAATGTGCTAGTATCAGAATTATTTGTAGGTGAGAATAATTCTCCGTTATCAGCGTTTTCAGATGAAACACGAGGTTTGATTGTCAATTTTTCTTCGGTCATTTTAATTTTGATTGATTTATTTTGGTTGCAAGCCGTTAAAGAAACTTAAATACAAAAGAGAGGTATAAATTTGCTAAAATTGCTTACAGGGAATTCTAAAAGATAAATTTAGAAGATATTCACAAGATTTTGCGATATTTGACTCATTTTAACATTAATTTACTTGCTGTCAAAGGCTATTTTGCGAAAATTGAAATTTTACAAATTTATAAGTTTTATTTTTGAAAAAATATATTACAAAGATACATTTGAAAAAATTATCTCTAAATAAATATCTCTATAACCAGTTGAAATATAATGGATTTATCTAATATAACAGATTTTTTATTGAACCTTGTTGAGCATCTTGGCTATGTGGGGATTTTCTTTATGACGCTTGTAGAAAGTTCTTTCGTGCCAATTCCAGCCGAAGTTACGATGATTCCAGCTGGATATTTAGTTCATCAAGGTAAGATGAATTTTATGCTTGTTTATTTTTCTTCCGTGGCAGGCTCAGTTGCTGGGGGATATGTAAATTATTGGATAGCCTATCATTATGGTAGAAATTTATTTTTGAAATATCCAAAAATTTTTATGATGTCGCCAGATAAATTTGATAAAGTTGAGGAATATTTCAGAGATCACGGTGCAATTTCAGTTTTTACTGGCAGGTTACTTCCAGCAGTTAAGCATTATATTGGCTTTCCAGCAGGGTTAGCAAGAATGGACTTAAAAACTTATCTTTTTTATTGCATTTTAAGTGGTGCATTATGGATGGGGCTTCTTCTTGGGGTTGGCTATTTAGTTGGCGAACATAGGGAGCTTATCCAACAATATATTTTCTGGGTAAAAATTGGATTACTAAGTTTTGTAACAATTCTTGGCACAATTTATACCATAAGATTTTATAAAAAACGGAAGAGGTGAGATAGGTGTTAGGTTTGCTATTATTAGCTAAGTATAGATTTAAGCTCCATATTCTCCAATTGTCACCCCGCATTTATTGCGGGGTTAATGGTTAAAAGTGTTTTTAAGTCTAATCTTTGAGCGTGTTTTGCAATTAACCCCGCAATAAATGCGGGGTGACATTATTGAGGAAAACAGCAGGTAATTTAATAGAATCTATACTTACCCAACAATACCCCCTAGTTATCAGGGGTTAGGGATTTTCCTCCTATTTTATCCTCTCCCTGCAATCACAGGGAGAGGGAGATTTATTTATCGCTACTTAAAAAACATAAAATTATGACTCATAAAACTGATATATGCATTATAGGTGCGGGGCCAGTTGGCTTATTTGCAGCGTTTCAAGCGGGAATGCTTGGAATGAAATCTCACATTGTTGATGCCCTTGATTTTATTGGTGGGCAGTGCAACGCACTTTATCCAGAAAAACCTATTTATGATATTCCGGCTTATCCAGAAATTTCTGCTGAGGATTTAATCAAAAACCTTGAAAAGCAAGCAAGCCCTTTCTCGCCAACCTATCATTTGGGGCAACAGGTAGTTGGGGTTGATAGTAGTTGGTTGATAGTTGATGGTAATAATGAAAATCCATCAACCATAAACAATCAACCATCAACCTTTAAGATAACTACCTCCAATAACACAATTATTGAAGCAAAAGTTATAATAATCGCGGCAGGGTGTGGGGCTTTTGGCCCTAATAAACCGCCAATTTCTGGGCTTGAGGAGTTTGAGAAAACTGGCAAAGTTGCTTATATGGTGCGTAGTAAAAATGATTTTATTGATAAAAATGTAGTAATCGCAGGTGGTGGAGATTCCGCCGTTGACTGGGCAAATATCCTTTCATCAGTTGCTAAAAAAGTTTATGTAATTCACCGCAGAGATAAGTTTAGAGCCATTCCTGAATCAGTTTCGCAAATGAAAGATTGGGAGAAAAAGGGTAAGCTAGAATTTGTAATTCCTTATCAATTAGCTGGTTTGGAAGGTGAAAATGGTAGCCTTAAAAATGTTATAGTTGAAGATTTAGACAAAAATAAAAAGGCTATTTCTGCTGATAATTTACTATGTTTTTTTGGGCTTGCAATGGAGCTTGGGCCTATCGCAAATTGGGGTTTGAATTTGCATCATAGCCATATAATTGTTGAACCTCATAATATGCAAACCAATATTGAAGGCATTTATGCGGTTGGCGATATTTGTAATTATAAAGGCAAATTAAAGTTGATTTCCTGCGGGTTTGCAGAAGTTGCAATGGCTTGCCATTCTGCCTATGAAAGGGTTTTTGGTAAACCACTTCACTTTGAATATTCTACTTCTAAAGGCGTTCCGAAATAGTTAAATCCTCAAAATATCTTCCGTTAAACCAAGGGTTTTCGTGATTGCTGAGGCTTTTGTTATGGTTTCTTGCCATTCTGATTCAGGGTCTGAATCATATACAATTCCGCCACCAACTTGAAATTCAAACTTATTTCCTTGAATTATTATTGTTCTTATCACCACAGAAAATTGGCAATCTATATTTTTAGTTTCGTCATTTTGGTTAAAATAGCCAAGGATTCCGCTATAAATTCCGCGTTTTATATTTTCTAATTTTGAGCAAACTTCCATCGCAGAAATTTTTGGCGCACCAGTCATAGAACCCGGTGGAAAGGTTGCTTTTATTACATCTATAGCGTTTTTATTATCTTCCAAAATTCCAGAAATTGTTGAATACATATGCGAGATTGTTGAAAATTCCGAAATTGCAAATAAATCCTCAACTTTAACGCTACCAAACTTACAAACTCGCGATAAATCATTTCTCATTAAGTCAGTAATCATTAAATTTTCTGAAATATCTTTTTTACTTTCAGATAATTCTCTGCCTTGAGATGCACTTGCAGAGCCTTTTATGGGGCAGGTAATGATTTTATTATTTTTAGAATTAAAACTCAAAAATAATTCTGGACTAGCAGAAAGAACATAAGTTTCACCAGCTTTATAAAAAGCACTAAATGGGGCAGGGGAGTTTGAAATTAATCTAGCGAATATTGATAGTGGGTTAATTTTTTCAGCAAATTCACCAAAAAATTTTCTTGTTAAATTTGCCTGATAAATAACACCTTCTTCAATCAATTTTTTTATTTCTTTAATTTTATCAAGGTAAGAATTTTTACTCATATTTGATTGAAAATTCTTTATTTTCGGCGTTAAAAATTCTGCTGATATACTTCTAAAATATTCATCAAATTCTTCTTTGGAAAAAATATTTTTCTGCTGAAAATTTGAGAAAAATAATTCATCAGTTTCTAAAAAAGATTTTTCTTCTTCAATTAAGGTTTCAAGGCGATTTTTAAGCTCATATCCAAACCAACCGAATAGATTTTTCACCTGATTTTTTTGCGATAAAAAACTTTCTATTTTACGAAAATCATTATCTGAGATTTGGGATATTTCATTTGATAAAATAAAAGAATTTTCTTCGCTATAAGGAACTTTTTTACCAGTATGAATTATCGCAAAATTAGCATTTTTATTCAAATTTTCTGAGATAATATTATCTAAACTAACCATTTTTTCTAGCCGATAAAATTTGTTTAATGCGATTAACTTCCATTCTAAACCTTGTTAAATCTCTGCCGTATAGCCTTTTGCCAGAAGGTAAATCAGCTCTTATAGGGTCAATCGCTTTGCCATATTTTAGTGTTTCCAAATGTAAGTGTGGGCCGGTAGATCTGCCGGTGCTACCAACATAGCCAATAATTTCACCTTTGCTAACTTTCCGCCAGACTCTCATTCCGCTAGCAAATCTGCTCATATGGCCGTAAGCTGTTTGCCAAACGCCGTCATGTTTAATTCTGATATAATTTCCATAGCCACCATATCGGCCGATTTTAACGATAATTCCATCACCTGCTGCCGGAATTGGCGTTCCAGTTGGTGCGCCATAATCAACGCCAGCGTGGAATCTTCTGCCACCAAGCACTGGGTGCCTTCTATAGCCAAAGCCAGAAGTTAGGCGATATCTGCCATTGAGTGGGTTATTTGTAATAGATTTTTTAAGTGCGGTTGCGTTAATATCGTAGAATTCAAATAATTTTGCATTTCCTAAAACATCAAATGAAAAGGCTTCAGTTTTAATAATTCTGCCACTAACTTTAATATAAATTAATCTTCCTGAATCTATAACCTTTCCAGATTTATCTAAGATTTTTTCTGAAATAATTTCAACAATATCATTTGCACTTAGTTGGCTTGAAAGATCATATTTTTGAGATAATGCCCTAGTGATTTGAGCAATAACTTTACTCTGAACGCCATTATTTGAAGCCGATGCAATAAGGCTTCCACGAATTGTGAATTTTTTATATTCATACTTAGAAGTAACTTCTCTTTTGCCTTGAATTACTTGTATTTTGCCAAGTTTATCTCTCTGCACTTTAATAATTGTCAAGCCACTTGGAATTTGAAGAGAGATAAGGGTTCTTGAGGTTTTTGTTAGTTTTTCTGTAAAAATAAATTTTTGACCAAACTGAATTTTAGATGGGTTAAAATTTGCATCAACAATTAATATCTTGGATAAATTTAATATAAATGCGGCATCATAGCCCATTTTTGTAAAAATTGAGCTAAAACTATCGCCCCTTTTAACAATATATTCCCTATTAATAATGCCTTCAGTTGCGGTAATTAATTTAGGTGCTTGAGGCTTTTTGGTAAGTTTTACAGAAGATATTTTCTTTGGAAAAATCAAATTTTCTTTATCATCTTTTGAAATTTCCTCTTGGGTTTTAATTTGGATTGAAGCCAAAAATAATTTTGCAATTGGGTTGGAATCATGGCTGAAACTTAGTTTATCGCCAGCCTCACTGCTTGTTGCAAGAACTAATTCTTCTTTATTAAGGTTTATTAAATTATCTTGATTTCTAGGCTGAGGGTGAGATTCAGAAATATTTTCTTCCTTTTCCTTAACTGAGTTTTTCAGAAGAATTAATAATTTTTCTTTATTCTCTTTTTCTATTTGGCCATCAGATTCTTTTATAAGTTGTTCGGCTTCGTGCTTTGCTTTCGTTACTTCTTTTTTGTCTAAATCTTCTAAATTTTCACTTACATCTTTAGGTTTGATGGAAATTTCTTCATCAATTTTGCTAGGGTCTTGTTTTGCAATTTTTTGTCTAAATGGATTAGAGAAATTAATATCTTTATGATTAATTTGTGCATATTTCCCAAGAGCAATTTTCTTTATAGAACTTGGCTTTCCATTAACTGCACCGCGATAAATTTCTGATCTTAATTTTATGCTATATTTTGCAGGGGTAGGCAGGGAACTAGCTATTGAAGCGTAAGTAAAAACGCCAATAAAGCACAATAGAGTAATTATTTTTTTAGTAAATTTTATCAAAGATAATTTCTATAAAAATTATAAACCACAAGATGTTTATATTTATAGTTAAACTAAATAATTTACCAACAATAAATTGAGAAAAATATATAATGTTCAATAGCTGTATATTTTATTCAATTAAAAGTAAATTGTCACCCCGCACTTGTTGCGGGGTTAATTGCAAAACACACTCAAAAATTAGACTTAAAAACGCTTTCAACCATTAACCCCGCAATAAATGCGGGGTAACATTAGCGATTAAGATATTGAAATAAAAATTAGAATTGGAAAAATATTATAAAAATTTTACTCAGTAGAAAAGCCTTTTAATTTTTTAGCACGAGAAGGGTGTTTAAGTTTTCTTAGGGCTTTAGCTTCAATTTGCCTAATACGCTCACGAGTTACTGAGAATTGCTGCCCAACTTCTTCCAAAGTGTGATCGGTATTCATACCAATGCCGAATCTCATTCTTAAAACTCTTTCTTCCCTAGGGGTTAGTGAGGCTAGAATTTCAGTGGTTGCTTCCCTTAAATTTTCTTGAGTTGCAGCATCAATTGGTAGAACTGCATTTGCATCTTCAATGAAGTCACCAAGGAAGCTGCCATCATCATCACCAACTGGGGTTTCCATACTAACTGGCTCTTTCGCAATACGCATTACTTTTTTGATTTTATCAATCGGCATTGAAAGTTTTTTCGCAATTTCTTCTGGTGTTGGCTCTCTGCCAATATCAGCAAGCATTTGACGCGATGTGCGAACGATTTTATTAATCGTTTCAATCATATGCACTGGAATACGAATTGTTCTTGCTTGATCAGCGATTGAACGAGTTATCGCCTGCCTTATCCACCAAGTTGCATAGGTTGAAAATTTGTAACCTCTGCGATATTCAAATTTATCAACCGCTTTCATTAAGCCGATATTGCCTTCTTGAATTAAATCTAAAAATTGCAAACCACGATTTGTATATTTTTTCGCAATAGAAATAACTAAGCGTAGATTCGCTTCAATCATCTCTTTTTTAGCTTTTTTGGTATCAGTTTCGCTTTTTTGAACTTGCTGAACGATAGTTTTGAATTCAGAAATTTCAGTTCCCATTCTTTCAGCGATGGTTATAATTTCTTTTCTAACTCTGATTATTTTATCAGCATAAATATTTGCAAAATCTTGCCATTTTTTATCTTTGATTTCTCTAATATCATCAAGCCATTCAGGGTTAGTTTCATTGCCTTGATATTTATTTAAGAAATCTGCGAATGGAATTTTACATTTATCAGAAACTTCTTTAATTGAGCCTTCTAAACGAAGTAAATTTTGGTTTTCTTTGTATAATTCTTGAATGATTTTTACCTGGCTGGATTCACTTAGGAAAAGTTTTTTAATAATTTCAGCAAGTTCTGAAATTTGTTTCTTGTAATTGGCTTTATCCTTAGGGTTTGGTTTTTTGCCATCAAGGGCATTTCTTAGTAAATTTTCATGAAATTTTAAGCCTTTGCTACAAATTTCAATAGCATTTTCAAGCATTTCAATGATTTTTGGCTTTAATGTGTCTTCCATCGCAAGCAGGGAAACACTTGAGCCTAAATCGTCAAAATCATCACCAGCTTGGGCTGCTTGAGGGTTTTGTGTATCCTCACCTTCAGTGTTTTCTGTGTAAACTTCTTCTGGTTCTTCATTGGAAATGTTAAAGCCTTCGCTATCATCTTCACCAAGCACGATACCCATTTCACGAGCATAAGCTGTTTCAACATCAATAATATCTCTTAGTAAAATTTTTCCGCTAGTTAAATCATTATACCAAGAAATTACTGCACGCATTGCAAGCGGGCTTTCACATAGAACGCTGATTAGGCTATGTTTGCCTTCCTCAATTCTTTTGGCGATTTCAACTTCATCTTCACGAGAAAGCAAATCAACACTACCCATTTCACGCAAATACATTCTTACTGGGTCATCAGTGCGAGAGCCTGTTGACTTCTGTGTTTCAGTGGCTTGAGTTTCGGTGGCTTCAGGTGAGGCATCATCAGTGTAGATAATTTCCTCTTCAACTTCATCAGTTTCAAGAGCAACTTCAATATCATCTTCTAAGGCAGGCTTTTCAACGATTTTAACGCTTTTCTTAGCCATTTCCTCAATGATTTTTTCAATGAAGTTAGGATCAATAAAATCTTTTGGAATATGCTTATTAACCTCATCAATAGTGATAGCTTTTCTACCTTTTGAAATTGTGGTTAATTTTTTAATTGTTTCATCAACTACTTTTTTGAGATCAGCTTTTCTTTTCTTTTCCGCCTGAGAATCCCCTTTGAGTGGGGTTGTATCCATATTATCAAATTTATTTACACTAGATTTTTTATCTGAAATTTTTGTTTCTAGATTAATTTTTTTAGAAGTTTCTACTTTTTTTGGTGCTTCCTTTTTAGGTTTTTCAGCAGTTTTTGATTGCTTTATAGGCTTTGCAGATTTTACTGGTTTGATTAGCTTTTTTGCCTCTGTTTTTTTTGCGGTTTTAGAAACAATTTTTAAGTTGGGTTTTGGCTTGGATTTATTTTTTTGAACTGCCGATTTAGTATTTTTATTATTTTTAGCAGGTTTAGTTTTATTTTTTGCCATAGATATTTTTTAATTTATTCAAGGTTACATTTTTCCAAATAAATGGAAAGTTTCATATTTTTTTCTTGTTCTAATTTACTAATGCTTTGTTGAAGTTTAGTAAATTTATTATCAAAATCTTCCCCTTTTAAATTAGAATTAATATGGTTTTCTAATTCTATTTTTTCAAGGCTTATATAATATTCTGCAATCAAATATTCCCAGCATGAATTTGATTTATCAGGGTTATCAATATGCTTAAAATCTCTTTTTAGCGGGCATTTTTCCAAATAATCTATGGTGCTGAAAGAATTTTTTTCAGCAAGATGCTTCAAAAAAGCTATATTGGTTGCCACTTCTAATGGGAAATTTAAGCGAAAATCTATAAGCTCATCTAGCAAATTTTCAAGTAAATTATTGTTAAATTTAAGATTTGTTAAAAATTCTTCGTTTGAGCTGTGATAAAGCAACTCAGGGTTTTGCGAGGTAAGAAAAAGAATTTTCTCAGCAAATCCATTAACCACTTGATTTGCAAGGTTATTATTTTCTTCGCTTTTTGTTATTGGTTGCAGGGCAACAACATTTTTCGCTTTAGTGCCATAGATTAAATTTTTAACTCTATTTTTGAAATCATTAAGATAAAACTCCTTAACTATTGGGTTTTCAATAGATTTTGCAATTTTATATATTTTATCGGCAAATTCTGCTTTTTTCTCTGGGGTTGTAGGGTTCGCTTCTTTTAAGTTCAAATTCCATAAGAAATCACTTAAATTAGTAGCATTATCAATTATATTCTGCATTTTCTGAACGCCAAAATTTTTGATAATCTCATCAGGGTCTTTACCATCTTGCATAAAGGCAAACTTCATTGAGTAACCCGGCTCTAACTTGGTAATGAAATTCTCGGCGGTTTTTTTGCTAGCACGCAAGCCTGCACTATCGCCATCAAGGCAGAAAATCGGTTCTTTACAGATTTTCCACATATGTTCTAAATGAAACTCTGTAACGGCAGTTCCTAGCGGTGCAACAGCGTTTTCAAAGCCAGCTTGATGCATAGCTATAACATCCATATAGCCTTCAACTATAATTATTTGCTCTTTTTTATAGGCTTTATCACGAGCGAAATTATAGCCATAAAGCACATAAGATTTCTTGAAAAGCTCAGTTTCTGGGGAGTTTAGATATTTAGCAACATTATCATTTTTATCAATTATTCTGCCACCAAATGCGATAACTTTATTTTGGGAATCAAAAATTGGGAAAATAATTCTGCCCCTAAACCTATCGTAAGTTTGGCTTTTATCCTCACTTTCACCAATTAATCCGTTTTCTATTAAGATTGCGTTTTCAACGCCAAAATTATTCAAATATTTCTTTAAGCCATCTTTATTGTCAGGTGCGAAGCCTAAGCGAAATTTTTTAATGGTTTCATCGCTTAACCCTCTTTCTTTAAGGTATTTCCTAGCTTGTATGGCGTTTGAGTTTTGCAAATTTTCTTGAAACCACTTTGTTGCTAATTCCAAAATTTCATAAGAATCTTCAATTTTTTTATGCTTGATTTTATCTTGTTCAGAATATTTTGGTAGCTCCATTCCAGCATCTAAAGCAAGCTCTTTGATTGCCTCAGGATAAGAATAACCCTTATGATCCATCAGGAATTTTATTGCGTCGCCGTGCGCGCCGCAGCCAAAACAATGATAAAAACCCCTGCTATCACTTACTGAAAAAGAGGGTGTTTTTTCATTATGAAATGGGCAAAGCCCCTTAAATTCTTCCTTTCCCTTAGTTTTTAGAGGGACATATTTTGATACAACATCAACAACACTAACCCTGCTTTTTAGATTGTTTATGTAAGTTTTATCAAAGAACATTGTTTTAATTCTAATATTGAATTATAAAAAATAAATACTACTTTATTCGTTACTATCAATTTATAACTTTTATAATGACTTTCTCCGTTACAGAAAATGCAATAAAAAGAATTGCTTATCTTTTGCAAGATGAGCCAGAAAATTCTTTTTTAAGGATTCAAGTTGATGGTGGTGGTTGCAATGGCTTTCAGTATAAATTTGATTTTGATAGGAATCTCAACCCTGACGATAAAATTTTCGGCACAGAAAATGTGAAAATTGCGATTGATGAAACCTCACTTTCTATGCTTGAAGGCTCTCAGTTTGATTTTGTAGAAACTCTTACAGCCTCT
>JANRLM010000090.1 GCA_033762595.1 Rickettsiales bacterium | reverse complement strand
ATAAATTTCAGGGCTTCGATGGCTTCTTCAATAGAATTAACTATAGTATTTCTTGGCACTTCTAGGCCAATTTTTGCCATTGCCTCATTGAATAATTTTCTATTTTCAGCTTTCTCTATTGCTTCAGGTTGAGCTCCAATTAGCTTAACATTATATTTATCTAAAATGCCCCTTTTATGTAAAGTAAGCGTTGTGTTGAGTGCAGTTTGCCCACCCATTGTTGGCAGTAACGCATCTGGTTTTTCTTTTGCGATGATTTTTTCAATTATATCAGGATTTATTGGCTCAATGTAAGTGGCATCTGCAATATTAGGATCAGTCATTATTGTTGCAGGGTTGGAATTCACCAAGATAACCCTATAACCTTCCTCTCTAAGTGCTTTGCACGCTTGTGTTCCAGAATAGTCAAACTCACAAGCTTGACCAATTACAATAGGCCCCGCCCCAATTATCATTATAGATTTTATATCATTTCTTTTTGGCATAAATTCCCAACTACTATAGATTTCTTTAGGCAAAATTATGAGATTTATAATTAAACCTAAACAATATGCAAGTGGGGATTTTTAGATAATGCAATGTGTCGCCAATTGAGGCCAGATTTTAGAAATTTTCAGTCATCTTGAGCGTAGCGAAATATCTAAAAGTCAGCAACCTAGATTCTTCGCAAGCACTCAGAATGACTGGATTAGCATAATTACTGGCAAGCTAGGCACTCTTCATAAGTTGGTTTTGGTGCAATTTCTGCTGAAGTTTTTCTATCTTTTTTAGTGGCAGGTTGTAACTTCATTTCAAGCTGAGAATTTGCTTGTGCTGCAGTGAATTCTTGCGTTTTCTCAGCCCTTTGAATTGAAGTTGACCTACAATAATAAAGGCTTTTCACACCCTTTTTCCAAGCAGCCCAATGAACTTCATGTAGATATTTTTTATGCACATCACCTGGGAAGAAAAGATTTAGCGATTGTGCTTGGCAGATGAAATTTGTTCTATCAGCTGCGTGTTCCACAAGCCAGCGTTGATCAATTTCTTGAGCAGTTCTGAAAACTGATTTTTCATCATCAGTTAAGAAATCTAAATGCTGCACCGAACCTTCATTCATAGAAATTGAAGACCATACCTCATCATTATCATTTCCCTTAGCTGCAAGAAGGGTTTTGAGATGTTTATTTCTAACCGTAAATGAACCAGTTAAAGTTTTTTGCGTAAAGCTATTGGCTGCATATGGCTCAATCCCTGGGGAAGAGTTACCACAGATAATTGAGATAGATGCAGTTGGTGCGATTGCGATTTTATTACTGAATCTTTCAGTAACGCCACATTCCGCAGCATCAGGGCAAGAGCCTCTCTCTTCAGCAAGCTCAATAGATGCTTCATCGCATTCACGGCGGATATGCTCAAACATTTTCTTATTCCAAACTTTTGCCATTACTGATTCAATCGGAATCATCTTACTTTGTAAATATGAGTGATAACCCATAACGCCAAGCCCAACGCTTCTCTCACGATAAGCAGAATATCTCGCACGCGACATAGAATCCGGTGCGTTATCTATAAAATCCTGCAGAACATTATCAAGCATTCGCATCACATCTTTGATGAAAAGTTTGCTATCCTTCCACTCATCATAATATTCTAGATTTAGTGAAGAGAGGCAACAAACTGCCGTTCTTTCTTTATTCAAATGATCTTTACCAGTTGGCAAAGTTATTTCACTGCATAGATTAGACATCTTAACTTCAAGGCCTAATTTTTTGTGATGCTCAGGAATTGCTTTATTAACATTATCAATGAACAATAGATATGGCTCACCAGTTTCAATGCGGGCGATGAGAAGTTTTATCCATAGCTCACGAGCATTAACAACGCTTATAACCCTTTTATCCTTAGGGCTTTTGAGTTCCCAAGCCTCATCATTAGCAACTGCGTTCATAAAGGCATCAGGGATTACAACGCCGTGATGGATATTTAATGCTTTACGATTTGGATCACCACCAGTTGGGCGACGAAGCTCAATAAATTCCTCAATCTCAGGGTGATCAATCGGCAGATAAACTGCTGAACTTCCACGACGAAGCGAGCCTTGAGAAATCGCAAGCGTTAGAGAATCCTGCACCCTTAAGAAAGGAATTACACCAGATGTTTTGCCATTGCCACGCACTGTTTCACCGATGGAACGAAGATTACCCCAATAGCTACCAATTCCACCGCCACGCGCTGCAAGCCATACATTTTCTGTCCATAAATCAACAATACCAGATAGGGAATCTGGGGTTTCATTCAAAAAGCAAGAAATTGGTAGGCCTCTCTCAGTGCCGCCATTGCTTAAAACTGGCGTTGCAGGCATAAACCATAAATTACTAATATAATCATACAGCCTTTGTGAGTGAGCTAAATCATCACCATATTGTTCCGCAACCCTTGCAAAAAGCGTTTGAAAATCTTCATTAGGAAGTAAATATCTATCTCTTAAAACGGCTTTGCCGAAATCAGTTAATCTATCGCTTCTAGATTCATCAATTTTTACTCTAAGTTTAGAAGTTTGTGGAATCTCTTGCTCTAAATTTTGTGCTTGTGCGTATGACATAAAATCTCCACTTTTTTGTTATTAAATATTTTTCGCGTGGAAACTATTATTAGATATTAAAGTTTGATTGGTCAACTAACAAAATAAAAAATTTATATCTATATATTGTATTTTTTTACCTTGTTGTGAGTTAGTAACACTATATATAGTATGTCTTAAAAGCAACAATATATTCAAATGTTTAGCTGTGAAACATAAAAAATCGTAAAATTAATTTGCAGAATTTTTATTTTTTTGAAGGGGAAATTTTTCTATTATAGCCAGTTAAAATTCCATAAACTACTAATTTAATATTTTTAACTCCCTTAAATATTTCAGGCAAAAACCAGCTTATAAAAGTTAAAAATAGCCCTAGAATTGTATAGAAAACAAGATGATTAGTTACAACAGAAAGTAAGATAGCGATAATGAAAAAATCAAAAGCGACTGAAATTACCAAAATATTTTCTGGCTTAGATGAAGTATTTGCCATTATTTTGATTCCAAGCTTTATAAAATGGCTGATGGAAGATACAAGGCCGCCCAAAACAAAGAAACCAGTTTGCGTAAAAATATCATAATTAACCGCAAGTAAAAAGCTTAAGAAACTTGCGATGGGAATTTTTGCGAAGAATAAAATACTATCTAATGCACAATCAAAACCCCTTATTTTATCAACAATAAACTCAAAAAGAAAAAGCAGAAATAATGCAGAAATTATAAATTCATTTGAGAGAAAATTATATTCTTTGATTTCTATAAAATTAAAATAAGTAAAGAGCGATAATATAAAAAGTGAGCCAAATAAATTAATTCCAGCTGCAATTGAAATCGCAAAAGATAAGATAATTATAATTTCTTGCACCATACTAATTCACAATTCTTCTCTGTTCTGTGGAGGATTTAATTTGAATTGGAGGTTTTGGAATATCAAATTGCTTCATACTTTCACCTGGTGTGAACTCCACCTTAACCCTACCAACACCCACAGATTGTGGCATAGAAACCCCATCAAAAGCCTGTTTTAGATAAGAAGTTCCATCTTCATTTTGAATAATTTCTTGCGGCTTTTCAACTTGGTTTGAGGAAAAATCTCCACTATTTGTAATAGAAGTTAGGTTAGTTTTTAGATCATAAATAAATTTATTACCCTGCAAAGTATTGCCATTTTCGCTCAAAAAAACATTGCCATACATTTCAATTTTCTGATTAACAACATCGTAAATTCCAGTTTGAGCCTTTGCCTCACGCCCATCAGAAGTTAGGTGAACATTGCCGTAAGATTCAATTCGTTTGAATTTATTTTTTTGAGTTTTTTTATCAAGATCAGAAAAAACCTTCATTTCATCAGCTTTTATAGTCATAGTGCCTTGCACCACCACAACATCTTGCTTAAATACTGCGATATTATCTTTATTATTAATTGATAAAGATTCAGATTTTATATTAATTGGCTTATCTTGGTTTTTTTCAAATTCTTTTTCAACCCCCTGCTGTGATAATGCTTGGAAGCTAAATAAAGCCAAAAAAATTATTATAAAATATTTCATAGGTAATTTTTGAAAAAATTGCTAACTTCTTCGGGTATTCTAGCGGAGCGGATTTTCTCACCTTCATTAGTAACGCAAACTATTAATATTTTTACATCTGCTAGTTTTATATCATCTTGATTAAAACAATTCTGCGACATTTCAACAGAAGAAGCCCCAACTTTGGTTATAATAGTTTCAACTTTGATTAAATCGTCTAATCTGCCGGGTGCGAGATATTCAATTTCAGCTTTTTTAACGACATAAAAAACATTTTTTTCTTTAGCAAGCCTTTGGTGATCATATCCACTTTCTCTTAGGAAATCTGTTCTAGCACGCTCTGCAAATTTAAGGAAATTTGCGTAATAAACCACTCCACCTGCATCAGTATCTTCATAATAAACTCTGAATTTCGCGATATGCTTCATTTGCTAGTATTTCTTTTTATTGTATCAATAACGCTATCTTTATTTTCTTGGATTTTGCCCATAAAATCAGTGTTGCCACTTTGTATAATATCTAAAACTTCCTGCTCTGAATAGCCTTGGTCTTTCAGCTTACGAGCCATATCTTTAATTAAATTTACATCTAGCTCACTGCCAGTTGCGTTACTTACGCCTGATTTTAATTGTTCAGTATGCTCTTTAACTTTGCCAGAAATTTCGCTCGCTCTATCACCAAAATCAAAGCCTAAATCCTTGGAAATATTAATAGTGCCATCTTTGAAATATCCTTTTAGAACATCAGCCCCTACTTTGGTGATTTCATAAGATTGCCCCTCTTTAAGCCATTTTGGCTCATCACCCTGATAAACTGAACTTACCACAAAATGAACGCTTGAAACTATTATATAACCAACCGCAACGCCCATAAAAAGCCCAAGTGCTTTATCAATTAAGCCATCAACATTATCCCCAAGTGCCGCAACTATAATGCTAGATAAAATTGTTAGAACTATCATTGAGGCAATGTAAATTCCAAGGATTGCTGCAATACTTGCAACCATTTCTGACGAGAACATTTCCAATGCAAATTTATGTGCATCATCATAAAAAATTATTGAAAGTAAGAACGCCCCATACCATTTTACAAGGGAAAGAACACTTCTAATGCCACCCTTAAAAAACCCTATAAATAGAAACATTAATAGGGTTACATAAACTGTTAAATCAAAATTGGTCATTGTTTTTTGTTTTGTTTTTTGTTTTTGCCATCCTGAGGAGTAAGCCAGAAGGCTTACGACGTGAGGATCCAAATATTAAAGTTCAGTAGAACTCTAATATAAATAAAATCCTACTGGATTTTATTTAATTGATTGCCACAAAAATTTTCTACTGAAAATTTTTTCGCAATGACTCATGAGAATAATCAACCAGCAACAGCAAAAGATATTTCAATTTTATCTTTTTCTATTTCATAGCTATTGTTAAATCTATCATATTTTTTGCCTGACAAATCAAGGGAAACCGCCAAAGTTTGCTCTTGAATATAATTACTATTAGCAGCCACTGCATTTTTGTAACTTTCAGGCACGGAAAGTGATAAATCAATGCGGTTGGAAATATCCAAATCCGCCTCTTTACGAGCTTGTTGGATTAAACGAACGACATCTCTTGCAATGCCTTCCTGCTTTAATTCTTCGGTAATTTCCAAATCAAGAATTACCAATGCATCATTAGTTGAAAGGCTTGCAGCACCTTTTTTATCTTTAGGTTCAAGTTGCAATTCGCATTCTTCTTTCTCTAAAATTTCACCAGCGATTTTTATTCTGCCATCTTCTAACTTTTCCCACTTGCCTTGTTTGCTTGCAGGAATAATTTCCTTAACTTTATCCGGTAATCTTTTACCTAAAATTGGGAAATTGATTTTGAGTTTAAGCTCGGCGTATTGATCAAATTCATTTTGTAAAATTATTTCCTTCACATTTACTTCTTCCCTGATTATTGAGGATATATCACTAGAAGAGATTTCTTCAGAAACATTCTTGTTACATATTATTAAAATTGCTTTTAATGGCTGTCTTACTCTAATATTTTCTTTGCTTCTTATTGCCAAAACGGCATTACAAACATTTCTTGCTAAATCCATTGCAGGGATATAAGCAATTAAATTAGATATGTTATAAATAGGACTAAAACTTACCTCAGGAAACACTTCCAAATGCACGGATTCTTTACCAGTTAGACCTTTGAAAATTTCCTCTGTTAAGAATGGCAATAATGGCGAAGCCGCCTGACACATTGTTACTAAGCAAGTGTAAAGTGTGTTGTAAGCGGAGAGTTTTCCGTTAAACTCCCTCTCCCGTTTACGGGGGAGGGTTGGGGTGGGGGCATCATTAGTTAATAGTTGTTGGTTGTTGGTTGATAGGACTTCTTGCCCCCCTCCCTGCCTCCCCCCGTAAACTGGGGGAGGGGTAGTATTCTCGCCTTCCAAACCTTGTTCTACCTCACTCCAAAACCTCTCCCTACTTCTTCTGATATACCAATTATTAAGAACTTCAAAAAAGTCTTCAACTGCTTTACAGGCGGTGGCAGTGTTATATCCATCAAGAGAATTTTTTATTATCTCAATGGCATTTTTAAGTTTTGCGATTATATATCTATCCAGCAAATTCTCTGAAGAAAAATCAATTTCTGCCTTGATGTTATCACTATTTGCATATAAGCAGAAGAAATGATAAGCATTCCAGATTGGCTTTAGAACAAGGCGAACAACCTCTTTTATATCATCACCAGATTTTGAAATTGTAAGCTCACCACCATTCATAACTGGTGAGGAAATCATCATCCAACGCATTGCATCAGCACCGAGAGTGTTGAAGACCTCAACTGGATCAGGGTAATTTTTCAAGCGTTTGGAGAGCTTCTGTTTTTCCATCGCACCAGTTGTTGGGTTTTTCATCGGCTCACCAAGTATCACGCCGTGGCAGATACAATTTTTGAAAGGAATTTCATCAAAAAGAGCGGTTGAAAGAACCATTAATGTATAGAACCAGCCGCGAGTTTGCGCTGAATATTCCACGATGAAATCAGCAGGTTGGAATTGAACGCTATATTCCCTCCCCTGTTTACGGGGGAGGGTTAGGGTGGGGGCATCATTATTGGATAGGTGGCTTTTTTGCCCCCCTCCATCTCCCCCCGCAAGCAGGGGGAGGGTTTGATAGGAAAACCTGCTACTCCCCTTCCATTTCTCCCCATGAGGGAAGTGCATTTCGGCGAATGGCATAGAGCCGGATTCAAACCAGCAATCCAAAACTTCAGTAACGCGTTTGATTGTGTATTTAGGGTTTTCAGGATCGGGCTTGGTGATTTCATCAATATAAGGGCGGTGTAAATCTTTCACTTTAACGCCGAAAAAATCCTCAATTTCCTTGATAGAGCCAAACACATAAAGCTTTTTATTTTCAGGATTATTGCTTCGCCAAATTGGAATTGGTGCACCCCAAAAACGATTACGAGAAATCGCCCAGTCGTGTGCATTTTCAAGCCATTTGCCAAATTGCCCATCTTTTACGTGATCAGGTATCCAGTTGATTTTCTGGTTGAGTTCAACCATTCTATCTTTGAAGGCAGTAACTTTTACATACCAACTTGGAACAGCTCTATAAATTAAAGGCGTATCAGTTCGCCAGCAATGCGGATAATTATGTTTGTAATCTTCCTGCTTGATTAAAAGCCCACGATTTTTAAGGTTATCAACAATTCTTAAATTCGCTAAGCCATATTTTTTTAGCTGATCTTCTTTATAAGGCTCATCTTCATTCTTGCGGGTATCTGCGATTACATTGAGGGATTTGAGGGATAAAATTATGCCCCCCTCTTTATCTCCCCCCGCAAGCAGGGGGAGATTTTCTTCTTGTTCCCTCTCCCGTTTACGGGGGAGGGTTAGGGTGGGGGCATTTAGATCAAATATCTCACTCGTGAACCTCCCAGCCTCATCAACAGGGCAGATGATTCCGCCATTTTCAGGTAAGCAGATTCCATTAGCTTGGCAAACACGCTGATCTTCTTCACCAAACCCAGGTGCGAGGTGAACTATACCAGTGCCATCGCTATCCGAAACAAAATCACCTTCTAATATCGTGAAGGCATTTTCACCGATTTGTTTTTGTAACTTTTCTTTCTTATCCGCATTTGCAGTGTGATTAGGATCAAAATAAGGGAAGAGTGGTTTGTAGCGAAGACCAATTAATTCTTGCTGGTTGATGGTTAATGGTTGATAGTTTTCTTCTAAACCCAATTCTTTTGCTAAATTTTTTAACACATTTTTGGATAGAATATATCCAACATTATCTTTTTGAACTAGGCAGTAATTAACATCCTTACCAACTGCTAAAGCTAGATTACTCGGCAATGTCCAAGGGGTTGTTGTCCAAGCAAGAATATAAACTTTTTCAATCTTATTTGCTCCAGAATTTTCAGGGATACTTGAGTATCCCTCCCCCTGTTTACGGGGGGAGGTTAGGAGGGGGGCTTGAAGGTAACTCAAAATAGTTTCAATTATACCTTCTAAATTTTCATTAACTTCAAAATTCCAAAATCTTAAAACTCTAAACCCTGCTTGCTCTAAAAATGCAGTTCTTTTATTATCATATTCTATCGCAGAATCTTCATTGTGTTGACCACCATCTAGCTCAACAATAAGCTTTTTCTCAATGCAAGCGAAGTCAGTTATATAATCACCAACTGGGTGCTGACGCCTGAAGGAATATCCTTCAAGTTGATCTTTTCTAAGGGCGTTCCAGAGTTTTTTCTCAACATCTGTTTGGTTTTTGCGAAGTTCTTTTGCTTTTTCTATCGCTTCTAAATTTCTTGAGGAGTGGGTGCCTCCAAACTGCCCCCCTCCCTGCCTCCCCCCGTAAACAGGGGGAGGGGTTTCAGAACTCTCAAAATTTTCCAACTCAAACGCTACCGTAATTGCCTTACTTACTTTCTCACGATAGGCGTTATCTAAGCGGGTTTCAAAGTTTGAGAGAGGTGTTTCGCACGCCCAAGAATAAGGCATAACTTTATGGCCTTCATAAATGTAACCTTTCTTGTAAAGCTCAGAAAAAGCCCACATTACAGATTCCATATAGCCTTTATCCATCGTTTTGTAGCCATTATCAAAATCAACCCAACGACCAACACGATTCACATATTCCTTCCACTCGTTGGTATATTTCATTACGGAAGTTCGGCAGGTATTGTTGAACTTTTCAATACCATATTCCTGAATTGCAATTTGCCCTTGAATGCCAAGCTCTTTCTCAGCCTCCATTTCCGCGGGTAAGCCGTGGCAATCCCAACCAAAAACCCGCTCAGTGCGTTCACCAAGCATGGTGTGATAGCGAGCATATAAATCTTTCACGCAGGAAGTCAGCAAATGACCATAATGCGGCAAGCCATTGGCAAAAGGAGGGCCATCAAAGAAGGAGAATTCAGCCTCGCCCTTAGGCAAAGCATCAACTGACTTTTGGAAAATGTTGGATTCCTGCCAAAATTTCTGGATTTTCTTTTCAATCTCAGGAAAATTAGGTGAAGATGAGGTTTCTGGGTATAGTTTTGTCATTGTTATTTAATCAATTTTACAAAAAACCCTTATAAAGCAATAAGTTTTAACTTACAAGATTTTATCTAGATAGTGTCGTCAAATTATTCATAAATGCGTTGCTTGATTAATTTTGGCAGAGAACAAGTTAAATTTTGCAGGAATAGTTATTCATATTTCAAAAAATTTAACGAAGTTATATGCCAAAATTAATAGCAACCCGAGGGGAAATGGCTGATTTTGCTTATATACTTCAGAAATTTGTTCGCAAATATGAATAACTATTCGTCTACAAATTTCTTTGCCTCTAAGCAAAATCAGACTCATTTCGCATTGTTATGAATAATTTGACGACACTATCTAAGGTTTTTGAAGAAGTTTTTAAGTAAAATTTCTGATTCCTCAGCCATAATACTGCCTATAATTTCTGGCTTCCAGAGGTTATTTTTGCTGTTATAAAAAATTCTATCACCATTTTCTATTGCACCTAATTTTTTATCTTCTGCACCAAAAATAATTTTGGAAATTCTTGCGTAAGAAATGGCGGTGGCACACATTAAACAAGGCTCTAAAGTTACATAAAGAGAAGTATTTTCAAGATTTTTAGACCCAAGAATTTGGCTTGCTTGCTTGATTATAAGAAGTTCTGCGTGATTAGTTGCATCATTTGAAGCCTCAACTGAGTTGTGAGCTTTTGCAATAATTTGATTATCTTTCACCAGCAACGCACCAACTGGAACTTCATTCTTTGAAGCCGCAATCTGTGCCTCACTCAGGGCTATTTTCATAAATTTTTGATAATCAAACATTTCTTATATACTCCAAATTTTCTTTGATTTTGTGAAGTCTAAGATAATCAATTTGTTTTAGGCTCAAAATTTTTGAAACTTCACAAGTTGCTAAAAGCCTCTCTCCCGCTGGTTTATCAGTGATTTTACTCAAAAAAGATTTTTCAGAATGTCCAATTAAAATTGGGATATTAAGCGATAAAAATTCCTCAGCTCTGTTGATAATTTGCCAATTTTGATTGATGTTTTTGCCAAAGCCAATACCCGCATCAAAAATCAGATTTTCAGATTTTAGATTTTTGCTTTTTAGAAAGTTAATCTTCTCTAATGCCCAGTTTTTAAGGTGTTCAATCACATCAATATTTTCTGGCAGAGTGATGTTTTTATCCGCAGGTATTGTTAAACTATGCATAAAAACCGTCTTGCAATTATATTTAACCGCAAGGTTTATAATTTCTTCATTCTTCAAACCACTTACATCATTGATGATTTTTGCACCCAAATCCAAGGCTTTTTGAATAGTTGCGGGGTTTCTGCTATCAATGCTAATTGGGGTTTTGAAATTATCCTTGTAAGCCAATTCAAAAAAACCTTGAAGCCTTTGCCATTCCTCATTTTCACTAATAGTAACTGCATCTGGCCGTGTGGATTCTGCACCCACATCAATAATATCTGCACCTTCAAGGCTCAGTTTTTCAGCATATTCAAAGGCTTTTTTGGCGTTACTATGTAGCCCGCCGTCACTAAAAGAATCTGGCGTTATGTTTACTATTCCAAAAATTTTTGGGATTTTGCTCATTTTTTATGCTACCAATTACAAAAAGTTAAATTTCAAAGCCTTAACTAATAATTATAATACATAAAAATCAAATAATATTTATGTTTTACGAGATTACACTTAATAAGCTCCTTAAATCACTTGAGGAGATAAAATATGGCGTTTTGGAGCTTACGACACCAGAAGGAAAAAAATATATTTTTGAAGGTAAGGAAGAAGGCCCAAGGGCAGATATCAAAATCCATGATTTATCAATCATCACAAATGCAGTTGCAAAAGGCGATGTTGGCTTTGCTGAGGATTATAGAGATGGCAAGTGGGATTCTGACAATCTAAGTTCATTGCTATATTTAATTATCAAAAATGATAGTGTTTTTGATGAATATTTTTATGGCAATTCAATCTATAAATATATTGCAAAACTTTATTATTTTTTCAACTCAAACACTTTGAGGGGAAGCAAGAGGAATATTCACGCTCACTATGATTTAGGCAATGAGTTTTATTCTCTGTGGCTTGATGAAACAATGACATATTCTTCAGCTATTTTTAAGAACAAAAATGAAGATTTATCTCAAGCACAAAACAACAAATATGATAGAATTTTAGATATTATAGGCAATAAATCTTGTAACATTCTTGAAATAGGTTGCGGTTGGGGTGGTTTTGCAGAAAGGGCGGTTAGAGAGGGCGACCACAAAATAAAAGGTATTACAATTTCTAATCAGCAATATAATTTTGCAAAGGAAAGAATTTCAAATATTTGCCAAAATTCTAATATTGTTATTGAAGATTATCGCAAGCAAAATGGTAAATTTGATAATATAGTTTCTATTGAAATGTTTGAAGCAGTGGGTGAAAAATATTGGCCAATATATTTCTCTAAAATCGCATCTTTACTAAAAGATAAGGGGCAAGCAATTATTCAAACCATTACAATTAAAGATGATTTATTTGAAGCTTATCGCAAAAGTGGCGATATGATTAGAAGTTTTATTTTCCCCGGTGGAATGCTACCTTCGCAAGCTAGGTTTGAACATGAGGCGAACAAAGCGGGGCTTAAAATCAGTGATAAATTTGATTTCGGCACGCATTACGCACTAACGCTAGATAAATGGTTAAAAAATTTTGATGCTCAAATCAGAAAAATAAAAATGCTTGGTTTTGATGAAAAATTTATTCGTATTTGGCGTTTATATTTATCAACCTGTATCGCAAGCTTTTCAAGCGAAAGAACCAATGTAATGCAAGTATCTCTTGGTCATGCTTAAAAAATTACGCATATTATTAGTTTTAATTCTTGGCTTTGGTGGAAATTCTTTTGCTATATCAAAAACCGATTATTTTACTGAAATTAACTATTTGAAAAATTATATTTCTAACCCTGTTAAAGTTGGTGAGGGCTCATTTAGCTTTTTCTTTTGGGATATTTATGATGCAAAACTTTACGCTGATAATGGCAATTTTAGTCAAGAAAAACCATTCGCTTTGAAGCTTAGATATCAAATGTCTTTCAAGGGTGAGGATATTGTTAAAAGCACGATTGACGAATTAAAAAAGCACGGCGTTACAGATGAATTATTGCTTTCAAAATGGCAGAAAGATTTGCTCAAAATTTTCCCAGATGTGAATGAAAATCAAATTCTAACTGGTGTTTATACTGATAAAAAAACAGCGGTTTTTCTAAATAATGGTAAAATTATTGGTGAAATGAAAGACGAATATTTCGCAAAAAAATTCTTTGAAATTTGGCTCAGTGAAAAAACCACCGCACCAAGCCTCAGAAAATCCCTTCTCGCTAGAAAATAAAATTAAATGTGATTAAAAATTCTCAAATTTTTTTATATAGTTTAATGGCATTGCCAATTGCGATGGCTGGTATTCCGCTTTATATTTTAGCCCCTGATTATTACGCAAAAGATTTAGATTTAAGCCTTTCAAAAATTGGTTTTGCCTTACTTTTCTTAAGATTTTTAGATGCAGTTACTGACCCTCTAATCGGTGTTTTAAGTGATAAATATTTTGCTAAGAAAAATTATATTTTTGCCCTTGGCATTTTTCTAACCGCGATTGGTTTTTTTGCAATTTTCAACCCACAATTTAATTATTTTTATTGGTTTATAGCCTCTGCATTCCTTGCAACACTTGGCTTTAGTATCGTTACAATAAACCTTAACGCCTATGGTGGCGTTTGGAGTTCTGATTATAATCTCAAAACAAAAATTTCAACAACTCGAGAGTTTTTTAGCTTAATTGGTTTAATTTTTGCAGTTATTCTGCCGGCGATTCTCAAAAATTTTGAAGTAAAAAATCTATATTTTTCTTACTCTATAATAATGCTTTTTTTGCTTTTTATTATCGGTGGAATTTTTATAAATTTTTGGCTAAAAAAAACTAATTTACCCCAGCCTAAAATTGATTTTTCTTGGTTAGAATTCTTCAAATCTTTACATAAGAAAAAGGCTTTCTTTCTAGTTTATTTTATTTCAATTTTTGCTTCATCAATCCCAGCGGTTTTAATAATTTTTTTCGTTAGGGATAATCTTAATCTTGAAAAATATTTAGGGCTTTTTTTGATGTCTTACTTTCTTGCTGCTGGTTTATCAATGCCTTTTTGGAATTATATTTCTAAAAGATTAAACAAAATTAATGCTTGGGGATTATCAATGTTAATTGCAATCTGCGTTTTTGTTTGGGCGGCTAATCTTGAACAAGGTGATTTCACGCCATATCTGCTAATTTGCTTGCTTTCAGGGTTTGCATTTGGTGGAGAACTAAGTCTCCCACCTGCAATTTTAGCTGATTTAGTTGATAAAAATTACACTACAGATTATTCTATTTTAGCTTTCCTCTCAAAAATTTCATTAGCCTTAGCTTCAGGAATATCATTTATGGTTCTTGATGAAAATAATTTTTCTACTGGGAAAGTTAATAATTCAGGCTCTCTTGAATTACTTTCAATTTTATATGCAACAATTCCGTGTACAATAAAATTTTTAGCGATAATTTTATTAATCAAATTTTTTAGGAGATTTCAAAATGAAAAACCTAATTTTAATTCTAATGGGGGCGGTTATGCTTAGCTGTTGTTCAAATCATAATGTTGAAAAATACAAAGATTCCAAGCCAAAACTAGATGTTAAAGAATTTTTTAACGGCCATATTAAGGCTTGGGGAATAGTGCAGGATTGGAGTGGCAAAGTTGTAAATAAATTTGATGTTACAATGAAAGGTACTTGGGAAGATGATGAAGGAACTCTTGAGGAGGATTTTGTTTTCTATAGCGGCAAAACTCAAAAACGAATTTGGAAACTTAAGAAAATTTCTGAGGATTATATTGAAGGCAGGGCTGGTGATATAATTGGCATTGCAACTGGTAAAAACGCTGGGGATTCCCTCAATTTTCATTACACAATGGATATTGAAGTTGATGGTAAAATGGTTCGTGTTAGGCTAGATGACTGGATGTGGGCGATGAATGATAATGTTATTATCAACAGATCTTACATTAAGAAGTTTGGTATTACCGTTGCTGAGCTAACAATTTTTATGAAAAAAGAAGATGAAAAACCTGCAAAATAAAAAAATCTGGATAATTGGTGCAAGCACTGGAATTGGTGCAGAGCTTGCCCATCAGCTTGCGGAAGAAGGTGCAATTTTAGCCCTTTCCGCCAGAGATGAAATTAAATTAGAGCATGTTAAAAATTCTCTCAAAGGCAGTAACCATCAAATTTTCCCGCTTGATGTCAGAAATTTTGATAGGGTAAAAGAAATCTCAGAAACTCTTATAAAAAATAATGGTTTAGATTCTGTAATTTTTATGGCGGCCGGCTATCAACCCCATCAGAACGCAGGTTACAGCGATATTAATATTGCAAAAAATATTATTGAAGTAAATTTTATAGGCGCGTTAAATATTGTTCATTCGGTTTTGCCTCATTTCAAAAATTCTGAAAATCAAGAAAAGCAAATCGTTTTATGTGCAAGTGTAGCGGGCTTTAGGGGGCTTCCATCAGGGCAGCCTTATTGTGCAACTAAGGCGGCACTTATAAATTATGCTGAGAGTTTAGCGATAGAAAATAAAAATATTGATATAAAAATTATCAATCCAGGGTTTGTAAAAACTCGGCTTACTGATAAAAATGAATTCAAAATGCCTTTTATAATTTCAGCGGAAGAGGCGGCAAAAAGAATTGTAAAAGGCTTAAAATCCAAGTGTTTTGAGATTCATTTTCCAAAGAGATTTACCTATATTATGAAATTTATCAGGATAATTCCAACCTGCATTTATGTTCCTTTGATGAAAGTTTTTACAAAAAATTTCAATGAAAAAAATTAGAAATTTAGTTTTTATTTTAGGTGATCAATTATCGCATAAAATTTCTTCGCTTGAAAATTTCTCCGCTGAACAAGATTTAATTTTAATGTGCGAAGTGAAGGAAGAAGCCACTTACGCCCCTCATCACAAAAAGAAAATTGCTTTTATATTTTCAGCAATGAGGCATTTCTCTGAAGAACTAAAAGCAAAAAAATTCTCTGTTGAATATATTAAATTTGATGATGAAAAGCAGGTAAAATCTTTTGAGGAAGCCCTCGCAAATGCAATTAAAAAATATAACCCAGAAAAAATAATTATCACAGAAGCCTCAGAATATCGGGTTTTGGGATATATAAAATCTTGGCAGAAAAAATTTTCAAAACCTCTGGAAATAATGCAAGACAATAGATTCATCGCTACTCATGAGGAATTTGAGAGTTTCGCTAAAGGTAAAAAAAACTTACTGATGGAATTTTTTTATCGTAAAATGCGTCAAAAAACAGGGCTTTTAATGCGGTTTAATAAACCAGTTGGTAATAAGTGGAATTTTGATTCTGAAAATCGTGAAGCGATGCCAAACTCAGTTATTCCGCCAGAAAATTTTAAGATTAAGCCAGATAAAATTACTAAAGAAGTTTTAGATTTAGTTGCAAAATATTTCCCTAATAATTTTGGCTCGCTAGATAATTTTTTCTACTCTGTTACTGCCAGAGATGCCGAAAAATCTTTTGATGATTTCATAGAAAATCGTCTTACAAATTTTGGAAAATATCAAGATGCAATGCGGGAAGATTTAGATTTCGGCTTTCATTCCATCATTTCGCTTTATCTAAATGTTGGTTTATTAGATGCTTTAGAGTGCTGTAAAAAGATTGAAAAGGCTTACTTTGAAGGTAAATGCGATATTAATTCAGCTGAAGGTTTTATTCGTCAAATTATCGGTTGGCGTGAATATATTCGCGGAATTTACTGGCTTTTTATGCCAGAATATAAGGAAAAAAATTTCTTTAATGCAAAAGAAAAACTCCCTGATTTTTATTGGGATTACAAGAAAACTAAGATGAATTGCATTTCAAATGTTGTAAAGCAAACTTATCAAAATGCATATTCTCATCATATACAAAGACTTATGATAACTGGCAATTTCGCATTAATTTCCGGCATTTCGCCTGATGAAATTAATTTATGGTATATGGCGGTCTACGCTGATGCATTTGAGTGGGTTGAATTGCCTAATACTCATGGAATGTCTATTTATGCTGATGGCGGAATTGTTGGGTCAAAGCCTTATGCGGCAAGTGGTAAATATATAAATAGAATGTCTAATTTTTGTAAGAATTGTGAATATAATGTCAACAAAACTACTGGTGAAGATGCTTGCCCATTCAACTTTTTATATTGGGATTTTATGATTAAAAATCATGATAAGTTAGCTTCAAATATGCGATTAAAATTTACTTATCAAAACCTAAAAAGAAAATCTGAGGAAGAAATTTTACAAATAAAAAAACAGGCATCCGAATTTATATCAAAATACTAACCACTGCCTCACAAGCTAACCCCTCACCTCGGCCTAGAAAGCCAAGTTTTTCAGTAGTTGTAGCTTTGATATTAATTCTATCTTCTTCTAAATTTAAGGCTTCCGCGGTTGATTTTTTCATCAATTTTTTGTAATTTTTTAGCTTCGGATTTTCACAGATTATTGTTATATCCGCATTTATTAATTTTCCGCCTTTTTTTAGCAATAAATTATTGGCATATTGCAGGAAAATTTTTGAATCTGCATTCTTCCATTCCGCTTGAGTATCAGGGAAATGCTCACCAATATCGCCTTCGCCAATCGCCCCTAAAATTGCATCTGTTAGTGCGTGCCAAGCACAATCTGCATCTGAATGACCCTTCAATTTTTGCGAATATGGAATTTTAACTCCACATAAAATAACGCCGTCACCTTCTTCAAACTGATGAACATCAAAGCCACTGCCGATGCGATGTTCAGATAGTTCTCGCTTTGCCCTTTCTAAATCTTCCATTGTAGTAATTTTATAATTAGATTTTTCACCTTCAATAAGTGCAATTTTTTCTTGAGCCAGCTCTGCAAGCCACGAATCATCAGAGAGGTTTTTACCTGCAAAAATCTTATGCAGATTATAGATGAAATTATAATCAAAACCCTGCGGAGTTTGAACATTTACAAGGTTTTCACGCAGCAAAGACTTATAAATAAAATTATCCTTAACTTCCTTTACGCTATCAGTTATTTGCAAGGCTGGAATGCAGGCTTTGTTAGAATTTTCATCTAGGCTAGAAATTATTTTTGAGATTAATTCCTCTGATAAAAATGGGCGAACTGCATCATGAATTAAAATATTTTTTGGCTTATGAGTTTCAACCGCTTTAAGCCCATTTAACACAGATTCCTGCCGAGTTATGCCTCCAAAAACTATTGGCAAAATCTTTTTATTATTAGAAAATTTTTGAGTGGCTTTTTGATATAATTCCAAGTGATTTTCAGCAATCACTATTTGAATAAAATCAATATTTTTATGTGCGATAAAAACTTCTAAAGTTAGTTCTAAAATATATTTGTTTTTGATTTTTAGATATTGTTTAGGGGTTTCTAGACCAAGCCTAACGCCACTTCCACCGGCTACAATAATCGTAATATTTTTCCCGCTATTCATTTTTCAAGAATTTTTCTCAATTTTAGGAAGGTTTTTTGTTAATTCAAGTGCAGATTTATTATGGTTTTCGCCTTCTCCATAAAAAACCCAATTTGGCAAAATTTCGGCAATTGGATAAATCACAAAATTTCTCTCGCACATTCTTGGGTGTGGAATTTGTAAATTATCATCATTAATAATTTCTTGGTTGAATGCAATTATATCAACATCAAGCATTCTAGGCTCAGAAGTGCCTTTATTGCGGGCTATAGTATTAATTTCTCTCTCAATTTCTTTCGTTTTTAGAAGTAATTCTTGTGGGCCTAGATTAGTTCTTCCAGCTAGAACGCAATTTAGGAAAGGTTTATTCCATTCTTCTGGAGAATTTTTTGGTATAAAAGCATCAGATTTATAAAGGCTTGAAACTCTTTCAACATCAACAATTTTTGAGAGTTTTTCTATTGCAGATTTGATATTTTTCTCTCTATCAAGCAAGTTAGAACCAAGTGCGATTAAAATAAAATTGTCCATTATTGTGTTAAAAATAAAAATTCAATTGATGTGTTTTAAGGCAAGTGCTAAAAAGGTTTATAAACAGATTTTCTTTGAATTGAAACGCTTTTTTATATACATATTTTTTCTTACTTTTAGCATTTCAACAGCAAGTACATTTGCTGAACCGCCCATTTTACCAAGACTTACTGAGCCTCCTCAACCCCAAGAAAACCCTCAGCCTAATGTGGTTAATAATATCAGTGCAGATATTCTAAAAGATGCGGTGGGTGATGTTTTTGAGGAATCAAAAAATGATAAGAATGAACTTCAGCTTCCGCTTGCTGTTGCGAAAGATGTTAAGGTTGATGAATCTCAAACTAAAGAACTACCTAAAATTGAAACCCCTCAAAATAATAACGAGCCAATTATTAATGAACCTTCATATTCAGAATATGAAGCCCCTAAACC
>JANRLM010000089.1 GCA_033762595.1 Rickettsiales bacterium | reverse complement strand
ACTTTCTTTTACGCAGGTAAATTTCCTTTTGCATCTGGCACATTTGGAAGCCTAATTGCAATAATTTTAGTCGCGATTATTTTTTACCAGCCACATAATTTTTATTACGATGATACTGGCCTCAATTTCAAGCTGGGTGCTGGTTATATTGAGCCTCAATTAATCATTCCGCTAATAAATATCCTCGCAATTTTATTTTCTACTTTAGGAATTTATACTTCAGAAATTTATTCTAAAAAAATAAATAAAGAAGACCCCAAACAAATCGTAATTGATGAAGTAGCTGGAATTTTCGTTGCCTCCGCATTAGTTGCAGATATTTTTGCGATTTTATATTTTATAAACCCAACTGAATATTTGATTTATTTTTCCCTCGCGGGTTGGTTTTTTATAATAATATTTATTCTTTTTAGAATTTTTGACATCTTAAAACCTTGGCATATTGGCTATGCGGATAAAAATATTAAAGGCGGGCTTGGAATAATGCTTGATGATATAATAGCTGGAATATATACAGCATTAACATTTTTTATTTTGTTTTTCGTTGCGAAATTTAGCAACATTTTAGAAATTTTTATAACTATTGAATAATATGAAATCTTCCTTGCAAAATATGGCAAATGCTATTCGTGCTTTATCAATGGACGCGGTAGAAAAAGCCAACTCTGGTCACCCTGGTATGCCAATGGGTATGGCAGATGTTGCAACAATTTTATTCACTAAATTCCTAAAATTTAACCCAAAAAATCCAAATTGGGCGGATAGAGATAGATTTATTTTATCAGCAGGTCACGGCTCAATGCTTCTATATTCCTTACTTTATTTAACTGGTTATGAGGAAATCACCCTAGATGAAATCAAAAATTTTAGGCAGTTGCACGCTAAAACTTGCGGCCACCCTGAATTTGGTGAGGCTGGCGGTATTGAAACCACCACTGGGCCTCTCGGACAAGGTATCGCAAATTCGGTTGGTTTTGCAATCGCTGAAAGGGGCTTGAATGCTAGATTTGGTAATGATTTAGTAAATCACTACACTTATGTTATTGCGGGCGATGGTTGCTTGATGGAAGGCATCTCGCAGGAGGCAATTTCTCTAGCTGGCCACCTCAAATTAAACAAGCTAATTGTGCTTTTTGATGATAACCAAATTTCTATTGATGGGCCTACATCACTTGCTACTTCAGAAGATCAAATTAAGAGATTTCAAGCATCAAATTGGAATACAATTTCTATTGACGGCCACAATTTCGCTGAAATTGAAAATGCGATTGCTAAGGCTCAAAAATCAGATAAACCAACGCTTATAGCTTGCCGAACAATTATTGCAAAAGGTGCGCCAACTAAAGCTGGTACTTCTGATTCGCATGGCTCACCACTTGGAAAAGCTGAAATTGAAGGTGCAAGAAAAAACCTAAATTGGGATTACGCACCATTTGAAATTCCATCTGAAATATTAAATGATTGGCGTGAGGCTGGTGCTAGAAGTGAGGCGGAATATGATTCTTGGAATGAAAGACTCAAAAAATCAGATAAAAAATCTGAATTTGAAAGGGTTGTTTCTGGCAAACTTCCAGCTAATTTTGCTGAAAAAATTAATGAAGCGAAGCTTGCGTTTGCGAAATCATCACCAATGGCAACTCGCAAATCTTCTGGCATGACGCTTGAATATTTAGTTGATGCATTACCTGAATTAATTGGTGGCTCTGCAGATTTAACTGGCTCTAATTTGACAAAAACAAAAACACTATTACCATTCACTAGCAACAATTATAGTGGCAGATATATTTATTACGGCGTGCGTGAACACGCAATGTGTTCTGCAATGAATGGTATTGCTCTGCATGGCGGTTTTATTCCTTATGGCGGAACTTTTTTTGTATTCACTGATTACTGCAAGCCTGCAATTCGCCTAGCTGCCCTTATGAAGCAGAGAGTGATTTTTGTGATGACTCACGATTCTATTGGTTTAGGTGAAGATGGGCCAACGCATCAGCCGATTGAGCATCTTTCGGCTCTCCGTGCTGTTCCAAATTTACAGATTTTACGCCCAGCTGATGCCGTTGAAACTGCTGAATGTTGGCAGATTGCCTTAGAGAGCGAAAGCACGCCTTCGGTGTTAGTTTTAACTCGTCAAAATTTACCGAATCTAAGAGGCTCTATAAACCTCCCCCTGCAAGCGGGGGGAGGCAAGGAGGGGGGCAAAGAGGGTCTTGATAATCTCTGCAGGCTCGGTGCTTATGAAATTTTACCTGAGAAAAATCCTGATGTGATTATCCTTGCAACTGGCTCAGAAGTTGGCTTATCAGTTGATGCAGCAAAAGATTTAATTGCTAAGGGCAAGAAAGTGAGAGTTGTTTCTTTTGTTTCTTGGGAATTGTTTGAAAATCAAAGTGAGGAATATAAAAATTATATTTTAGGTGAAGGTAGCTCTGCAAAAATTATCGCTGTTGAAGCTGCTTCAAAACTCGGTTGGGAGAGATATATCGGCAGAAAAGGAATTTTCATCGGTATGAATTCCTTCGGTGCATCAGCCCCTGCAGAAAAACTCTATGAATATTTCGGTATTACCAAGCAAGCAATTATTGATGCGTCTAGGAACTTATAGTATTCTGATGGAGTGTTCATATTCATAGTTATTATTAGATTCCAAATAATTGTCACCCCGCATTTATTGCGGGGTTAACCATAAAACAAGCTCAAAACTTAGAGCTAAAAACTCTTTCAACCGTTAACCCCGCAATAAATGCGGGGTGACAATTTGTGGTTAAGGAGCTTAAATCTATGTTTAATAATCACTTACTATTTTGAGGTTCTGTTTTTACACAAGGTCTTAGATTAATTCCAGTTAGAATAGCTTTAGGTCTTACCTCACTTATTGGCGCTTTCATTAGATCTTTAGTGTAAACCAAATTTGGTTGCAAAATATAATTTTTGTAGATTTCTTTTTGTTTATCTGAGAGTTCTGTTTCTCTTTCGCAGATTAGTTTTATTTCAATATGGTTATCAGGGCCTATTGAATAATCAACTGCAACTGGCTTTAGAAACACTGGTAAAATAAGACTTTTTTTCTCAGGTAAAAACCTCAAAGGCCTATTTTCATATTCATCAAGATAATATTCAAGAAGTCTATTTTTGAATTCATTTTCAAAATTTGAAAAATCCATCTCTTTATTAGAAAATGCATCATAATGAAAACCATTTATGATTTTATTTATAGCTTTTTTATCTTGATGGGCAAGGTTCTGACTCCAGCTAAAATGAATCTCGGAAGGCTTTATTGTTATTGCATCATAATCTTCATTTGGCTTTGCAAAATAGATAAAATATTTTTTTATTGCATTGGGGTTATTATTGAAATGCTTGAATAATTCATAATTAAATTTTCTCATTATATATTCATCATCACTTCGATTTTTGAAAAAGCTATCAAGGTTTTTATACAAAACCATTACAAATTCATTATCAACATTAATTCCAGCCTTGAGTAATGCTTGTTGAAAAACATCTATATCTACAGGTATGCCATTGGGTTGCTTATTTCTAAAAAAAGAGAACAAGGTTAAAAAAATTTGTTACCCTTGTATTCTAACATTTATAGGTTAAAGAAGCGTTAAAAAGCCTAAGAAATATCAAAAAAATCTAAGCTACGTCTTTGAAACCAGGAGTTTTACCAAGCTCTAGTGATTTCAACTTGCGGTGCAAGGCTGAACGCTCCATACCCACAAAAGAGGCGGTTCTTGAAATATTACCGCCGAATCTGTTGATTTGAGCGAGTAAATACTGCCTTTCAAATAATTGGCGAGCATCCCTTAGTTTTAAGCTCATAAGCTCTTTATTGCCATTCTCTAGGAAATCCCCAGCAGAGCCAGCAACAATTTCTTTTGGAAGCATTGAGGATTTAATATTATCAGTTGATTCACCTGGGTTCATAATCAAAAGCCATTCAACAACATTCATTAATTGACGAGTATTTCCTGGCCATTCATAAGATTGCAGAGAGATAAAAGCCTCATTGGTAAATCTTCTTCTTGGAAGATTATATTTTGCTGAAAAATAGTTTTTGAAATATTCCGTCAACATCGGAACATCATCACGCCTTTCCGCAAGCGAAGGGATTGTAAGCTCAACCACATTAAGCCTGCTATATAAATCACTTCTGAATTCACCTTCTTGGATTTTCTTAGCTAAATCAGTGTTTGTAGAAGCGATAATTCTAACATTTGAATCAATTAATTTAGTGCCACCATTTCTAGTAAATTTGCCATCTGTGAGGTATTTCACGAGCTTGTTTTGAAGGTTTTTTGGCAAGTCAGAAACTTCACTTATATAAAGCGTGCCACCATTGGCAACTTCAAGCAAACCAACCTTTCTAGCCGGAGAATTAAAACCGCCTTTATCTTCCGTGCCGAACAAAACATCTTCCAATTCTTCAGGGTCATAATTATAGACATCAAAGCGAACATAAGGGTTATTCGCCCTTCTTGACTCAATATGTAGCCTTTCCGCTACGAATTCCTTACCAACTCCAATATCACCCTTGATAAAAACTCGGCTTTCAGTTTTAGAGATTCTATCAATTTCAGCCCTAAGAGTTTTGATTGCATTAGATTCACCATAGAGGAAATCAATCTGCTGAGTTTTATCGTTAAGTTCGCGGTTTTCCTTAATTAGCCGAGAAGATTCAACCGCCTTATTAAGCGTATGGATTAGTTTATCTTGCTTGAAAGGCTTTTCAATATAGTCATAAGCCCCAAGTTTGAGTGAACGCAACGCAGTTTCAATATTGCCATGACCACTAATCATAATAACTGGGATTTCAGGGTATTTTTTCTTAAGTAATTCAAGGATTCCAAGCCCATCAAGCTCACTATCCTTAAGCCAAATATCTAGAATTACAGCCTCTGGTTGTTGCTCAGAAATTACATTAAAGGCATCTTGCGAGTTTTTCGCCTTAAAAGGCTGGTAATTAGCATCTTCCACTATATCAGAGATTAACTCTAATATGTCTTTTTCATCATCAACGATAACTACTTTATTTTTAGCCATAAACCCACCCATTAGTTAATTTTTAGTAAAAAATATATCAATCATTTGTATTATTGCAACAGCTTTTTAATTATCACTTCTGCAAAAATGCAGATATTTTGTAAGTAAAATATTCTTAAGTAAATCAGTGCCTTATAGTAAATTATCTGCAAAAATGCAGATAAATTGAATCGATAGTAAGAAAAAATATTTATGTTTTTTTCTTAAGTTTTAACTTCACTTACAATATTTATTAAACATATTTTTAAACAAAATATCCGAGCTTTTATTCAACCTAAAGTTAAAAATGTTGCAAAAATCCCTCGTTGTAATATTGCAACCTTTGCACCCTAATTCAAGAATAAAATTATTTAATTTTATTATAGTATTAAATTTGTAACAAGGAAGTGATTAGTTGTTACATTTTTAACACTAATTAATATTAAATCCTTATTTCTTCAACTATTTCTAAATCATATCCTTCCATTGCAACGGGCGTGATGCTTGTGCCTGAGGTTATTATTTTTAGTTTTCTAACGCCTAAATCTAGCAGAATTTGAGCGCCAATGCCGTAATCTCTAAGTTGATTTGAGGGTTGAGAAGAATTTTTTGCATTTTTTGGCGTGAGCAAATTTTCCAGCGATTTTGAAAGGCTCTGCTTATCAGGAGATCGCAAAATAACCAAAACGCCACTGCCATTTTTGTTAATTAAATCAAGTGATTTATAAAGAATATCTTTCTTATTAGAATTTTTAAGCTTCAAAATATCAGATAAAACATCAAGCTTATGCATTCTAGTTAGAATTGGCAAACCACCTGAAATATCACCTTTTACAAGTGCAAGATGCTCCCCATATTCAATCACACTTTTGAATAGATGTAGGTTGAATTTTCCGAAATTATCAATCTCAATTTCTGACTCAAAAGATTTTTCAACGAGCTTTTCTTTTTTCCTGCGATACTCAATTAAATCAGCAATAGTTGCGATATTTAGATTATGAATTTTTGCAAATTCAATTAAATCTGGCAGCCTTGCCATCGTGCCATCATCTTTCATAATTTCACAGATAAC
>JANRLM010000088.1 GCA_033762595.1 Rickettsiales bacterium | reverse complement strand
TCATTTGAGCCAACTATAGATTATGTAGTTACTAAAATCCCAAGATTTACCTTTGAAAAATTCGCAAATGAAGATCAAATATTAACTTCTGCGATGAAATCTGTGGGTGAAACGATGGCGATTGGCGGTAATTTCTGCGAGAGTTTGCAGAAGGCACTTCGCTCACTTGAAACTGGTTTAGCAGGTTTTAATGATAAACCTGATGAAGATTTGGAGGCAAAACTTGCCCTTAGAACGCCTAAGCGTATAATGCTTATTGCCCAAGCATTCCGCGAGGGTTACAGCCTTGAGAGAGTTCAAAAACTTACCGAATGGGATAATTGGTTTTTAGAGCAAATTCAAAAAATTATCCAATTAGAAATCGCAATTAAAGAAAAAACGATTGATGTAAATGACGCTGAAACCCTTTTGTATCTTAAAAAGCACGGGTTTTCTGATAAAAGAATTTCTGAGCTACTAAACACTGAAGAAGAAAAAATTAGAAATATTCGCTATAAAAATAATATCCACCCAGTGTTCAAAAGGGTTGATACTTGTGCGGCGGAATTTGAGGCTCAAACCCCTTATATGTATTCTAGCTATCGTGATAGCTTCTTTAGCCCTAACCCTAACCATCTCCCAGAAGGAGAGGGGAGAGCTTGCGAGGGCAAACCAAGCGATAAAAACAAGGTGATAATTTTAGGCTCAGGGCCAAATAGAATAGGGCAGGGCATAGAGTTTGATTATACTTGCGTTCATGCTTGCTATGCAATGCAGGAAAGGGGCATTGAATCAATAATGGTAAATTGTAACCCTGAAACGGTTTCAACTGATTATGACACTTCCGATAGGTTATATTTTGAACCCATCACAACTGAAGATGTGCTTGAAATTATCCGCTTAGAGCGGAAATCCGGCAATTTGCTTGGCGTAAATGTTCAATTTGGTGGGCAAACTCCTCTCAAACTTGCGAAAAGCTTAGAGCTTGCAGGCGTGCCACTTCTCGGCACTTCAAACCGCACTATTGAGCTTGCGGAAGATAGAAAATTATTCAAAGATTTTATTGAATCGCACAAATTAATTCAACCGAAAAATGATATTAATAATCCGGGTGAGGATTTATATTCTAAGGCAAACTCGGTTGGATATCCGCTAGTGGTTCGCCCAAGTTTTGTGCTTGGTGGTAGAGCAATGGCAATTATTTATAATGAGGCTGAGCTTAAAAATTACATCGCAAATAACCCTGCCGTTTATGAAACAGGGCCTATTTTGCTTGATAGCTTCCTCCGAAATGCAACTGAAGTAGATGTTGATGCAATCTCAGATGGGGAAAATGTTTTCATCGCAGGTGTGATGGAGCATATTGAGGAGGCCGGCATTCACTCAGGGGATTCCGCTTGTTCAATCCCGCCTTATTCCCTCAGTAGAAAAATTATTGATGAGCTTAAAAAACAAACTAGAATTATCGCAAAAGGCTTGAATGTTAGGGGGCTTATTAATGTTCAATTTGCGATTAAAGATGATGTTATTTATATTCTGGAAGTCAACCCTAGAGCCAGCCGAACCGTTCCTTTCGTTGCAAAAGCAACTGGCGTTAAAGTAGCAAAAATCGCAAGCCTTGTTATGATTGGTGAAAAACTGAGTAACCTTCTTGATGTTCAAAAAACTGAAGAAAATTTCTTCAATCTTGGCTATTATTCAGTGAAAGAAGTTGTTTTTCCATTCAATAAATTTTCTTCTGCTGATTCAATTTTAGGGCCAGAGATGAAATCAACTGGTGAAGCTATGGGGCTTGATAAAACCTTCCCACTTGCATTTGCAAAAGCTCATATGGGTTGCAATTCGCCACTTCCAATAGTTGGGGGTGTGTTTATTTCTGTTAAAGATTATGATAAAGAAGCCGTTCTGCCGATTGCAAAAAATCTTTTAGAGCTTGGTTATAAAATTTATGCAACTAAAGGCACTGCAAAATTTTTAAGCGAAAATAATATCCCTGTTCAGCCTGTAAATAAGGTTGCGGAAGGATCACCGCATACGGTTGATTTACTTTCAGAGGGTAAAATTAATCTGGTGATTAACACAACTGAGGGTGAAAAATCTATTCGTGATAGCTTCAGTATTAGAAGAACTGCGATTATGAAAAAAATCCCCCATACTTTAACTATCAATGGTGCAAGAGCTTTGGTCAACGCCCTTAAAGAAATTAGAGAAATCAAGGATTTTGAAGTGCGATCAATCCAGAGTTTATAAGGGCTTTTTAATCGTCAGAGCTTTCACCAACCTATAAAGCACGGCAGCGTTTATTATATGCCAAATAATATGTGTGCCAATACCCATTGTTAATTCGCAAGTTGAAATATCAATCGTTCTAAAGCTTAGAGAAATCAGCCATAAAATTGCAGTATTTAGTAGATAATTTTTCGCTGGGTGGTTTTTTATAAAGCTCGCAAAAACCATTAGCATTAAAGTTGTAAAAGAAGGTAAATATAAAATTGTTCCATTCAAAATTTGTGCGTCAAAATTAGCACCAGCCCAGTAATTTGCGTAAATAAATATTCCAAGAATTATTAAACTCTGCCAAATTTTAAGCCCCACAACCCGCACCGATAGGCTCACCAAATAAAAATGCATAAAAAAACTAATCGGCAGAACATCAACTAAAAGCGTGGTTTTGTTGGGGTGATAATGATAAATTGCACTGCCAACCCCAATTAGAAACAAATTCAGGCTAAGAATTATTATGTCAAAATTCTTGGCTTTGAAAATTTGCTCAGACCTAATTAATTTTATTAAGAAAAAACCAGCAATTATAAAGGCAAAATTTGAGATAGTATTTAACGGCTCATCAGAGAAATTTATTACAGATAAAAGGCTTTCCTCACCTGCAATTCTTTCGCAGTAAAAATCTAAATATTTCCCTTTTTCTTGGGCTAATTTTATTTTTTCAGTGATGGTCATATAAAATTAGTAAGACAAGGTTTTTTGAAAAATCTATATATAAATCAAATGCTTTTACTAAACACTCATTGATTTATTGACTTTAGTGGCAAATTTAGCAAGGTTTAGTTGACTTAGGGAAATTTACCTATATAAAGCTTCTTCAAAATCAAATATTTATTGCTATGAAAGTTGTAAGCTCATTAAAATCAGCGAAAGCTAGAGATAAAAATTGCAGAGTTGTTCGCAGAAAAGGCAGAATATATGTAATTAACAAGAAAAACCCTAAGATGAAAGCTCGTCAAGGTTAATTTATTGCCTTAAGGAATGCTCTTTCTAGGCTGTTGATTTGCATTAATTCCTTGAATTCAGCTGGTTTACCTAAGAAAATTATTTTTGAATTGTGAAGAATTGCAATTCTATCGCAGATTTCATCAATATCTGAAAGAATATGAGAGCTGAAAAATATAGTATTATTCGGATTTGACTTCACAAAATCAATCATAGTTTCTTTAAGGGCAATTCTTGCACTTGGATCAAGTCCACTCATAGGTTCATCAAGCATTAGAAAAGGCGAGCCAGTTAAAAAGGCAGACATAAGACCGAGCTTCTGCCCCATACCCTTAGAATAGCTAGAAACCTTGTTGTTAAGCACCTCAGGATTTAACTTCAAAAGATTTGCGATTTTTACTGCGTCGTCAAAATTAAATTTTCTTTTATAATAACTACAAGTTAGCTCCAAAAATTCTCTGCCTTTCAGTTGTTGTGAAGGATAAAATTTCTCAGGCAAAAAGGAAAGATTTTGCCTAGCATCTTTATTAGAAGAATTAATATCATAGATTTGTGACAGGCCGGAATCTTGCTCAAGAAGGCCAAGAATGATTTTTATCATCGTTGTTTTACCAACGCCGTTAAGCCCTATAAGTCCAAAAATCTCACCTTTTTCAACTTCAAATGAGACATTTTCTAAAACATTATTCTGTCCAAATTTTTTATTAAGATTTGAAATTTTTAGCGGTTTTGTCATTTTATTCTATCTTAAAAATTCTGGTTTAATTAATTTAGAAAGATAACGAGAAATTGTATCAACTTCAATATTAACTTCATCATTTTCATTAAGAAAATGAAAATTTGTGTTTGCAAGTGTGTGAGGAATTATATTTATTTCAAAAATATCGTTCTCAATTTTATTTATTGTAAGGGAAGTTCCGTTAATTGTAATTGAACCTTTGTTAGAAATAAATTTTTGGAATTCTGGCTCATTAAGCCTAAATTGCATAATCCAATTATCGTTATCTTTGATAATTTTTGTGATTTTTGCTTTAGTATCAATATGGCCTGTAACTAAATGCCCACCCAATTCATCACCGATTTTGAGAGATTTTTCTAGATTTATTAGATCGCCGGTTTTTGCGTTTCTATAAGTGGTTTTATTTAAGCTCTCTGGCGATAAATCAAACCATAGTAAAGTTTTGTTATTAGAAGATTTTTCTTTTTTAGTAACGGTTAAACAGCAACCATTACAAGCAATAGATGCCCCTAAATTAATTGGCTCAAACTCAAAATTTGTTTCAATTATAAAAGTTTCAACATGAGGTTTTTTTATAATATCCCTCAAAATTCCAACATCTGTAATAATTCCTGTGAACATAGGCTTGTATTAAAATAAAAAAAGGGCGGGTAAAACCCGCCCTAAAATTCATAATCTAATTAAATAATTAGAAAGAAAGTTCAGCACCTAGAACAACAACGTTACCATCATTGTCTGCACGAGCAGTAGAACCAGCATCTAATTCAAAGAACGCAGCCTCAACATAAGGTGTTAAGCCTGGAGCTAATTGATAATCAGCACCAACTACAGTGTTTGCTAATTCATTAGAAACAGTGCCTTGACCTTGCTCAGAGTTTAAGTGAGTTACAGAAACGCCATATGGTCCATTTTCGTAAGCAGCACCTGCTGTCCAATAAGTTTGAGAATCTTCAGTAGCAGTAGTAGCTAAGCCAGAATCACCAAGATCAGCCCAGTTACCAGCAACTGAGAAACCTTCAGCACCTAATTTACCACCAAAAGAGTATGCTGATAAATCATTAACAGTAGATGTTTCAGCTTGACCAGTTTCACCAACTGCAGCAAGAGCTAAGTCAACGCCATCAAAGTTTTGTTCAAAGTTAATACCACCTGAGAAAACTTCATCATACTGACCAGCATTCTGAGTTCCTGAAAGAGTATTTGCAGAACCTAAATCACCAGAGTCATTAGTGTAAGATACACCTAACTGAACACCAGAAAATCTTGGAGTGTAGTAAGTTATTTTAGATACATCTGAACCTCTTTGATCTTGTTCAGCAATAACTAAGTTTGGCTGGATAATATAGTTAACTGCATTGTTATCGCTGTCAATATCAACATAGTTCCACCAAGTACCTTCAATACCACCAGTTCCACGAGCGATATTAGAAGCGTCAATTTCTAAAGATTGAGAAGCACCTGCATTTCCACCGAATTCAACACGACCAAAAGAGTCATTTTCACCGAAGATGAATACTCTGTCAGCGTTTAATCCGCCTTCAGCGTCAGTGTTATCAATTTGAGCGTTTAACTCAACAACTCCACCATAGTCAAAATCTTCAGCAGAACCAGCAACAGTAACATGAATTTCTGCATCGTTAGTGAAGCTAGCATCTCTAAGTTGACCAGCAGTGCCTGGAGAAGTGATACCTTGGCTGTTAGCCGCGTTATCTTGATCGCCAATAGCGTGCTCAACGTTAACAAAACCGCCAACCATCACATTAAGTGCGCCAGCGTTAGCTGAAGTAGCAGAACCTGTAACAGGAGCATGACCACCACCAGCAAGTGCAGCAGAAGAAGCTAAGCCTACTAATGCTGAAGTAGCAAGTAAAAGTTTTTTCATTTTAGAAACCTTTTATTTAGTTAGTAAAAATTGCAGGCACATTAAATATGTGCAATTACAATCCACTTATGCAATAAGCATTATTTACATATATATTGCAACAAATAATATCAAGTATTATTTTATTAATATTATTAAACCTTTGATGCTGAGGCAAATTCGCAACAATTTGACCTATGGATATATATTTATGGGCGTTCCTACATCAACTAAACGCCAAATTTCCCTAATTTCTGAGTTGGTAACTGCTATACAACCGGCTGTCCAATCCTTAAATAAATGGTCTATATAGTCAAAAAAGCTATGATTATTCTTTAATCCGTGAATCATAATATCACCGCCAGCAGATTTATTAAATTGCCTTGCAAACTCTATATCATCTTTATTTGGATATGAAACCTGCAAGGAAAGATGATATTTACTATTTGGGTTTCTATTAGATATAAAGTAGCTTCCTTCTGGTGTTTTGCCGTCTCCTTCGAATTGCTTTTTACCAATAGGTGTAAAACCAAGTGATATGTTATAAGTTCTTATTTTTTTACCCTCACTATTTAACATATGCATTTTTCTTTTAGACTTATAAACTTCGATTAAAGTGATTTTATTTTCCGCTTTTTTTGCATTAATTTTTTTAGATTTATAAATTAAATCGCAAGAGGAAATTGCTAAAATTGATAGTAATATTAAAAATATTTTTTTCATAAATTAATCCTCTCTAATTCCTTAAATATCCTTGTGGAGTCAACTTTAGTATATTTTTGGGTAGTTGATAAATTAGAATGCCCAAGCAATTCTTGAATTGTTCTTAAATCACCTGAATTAGAAAGCAAGTGCGTTGCGAAGGAATGTCTAAAAGCGTGCGGTGTTGAGCCCTCTGGAAGGCCTAACATATTTTTCAAACTTCTTATTATTTTTTGAAATACAGCTTTATCTAACTGCCCGCCTTGCTTACCGAAAAATATGTAAGAATTTTCATCTTGTGCATTTATATAAGGGCAGGATAATTTTAGATTTTCTATTTCCTTTAGAACATTTGGTAGAACTGGAACAAGCCTCTCTTTATTTCCCTTGCCTTTAATTTTTATAAAATTATTGCCAGCAGTAAAATTAGATAATTTCAAATTTATCGCTTCAGAAATCCTAAGCCCTGCACTATAAATCAGCATAAGCAAAGTTTTATCTCGTTGAGAAATCCATTGCTCACAATTATCTTTATGGAATTCAATCTCAGAAATATTAGCAATCGCCTCTAAGGTCTTCTCAACACTAATTGCTCTCGGTAAATTTTTTGGAATTTTAGGAGATTTTACCAAAGATAAATTTTCATTTTGCAGAAAATCATTATTCTCACAGAATTTATAAAAACTTTTGACCGAGGATAAAGTTCTTGCCCTTGAAGATGAAGCCCCTCTATGCTGTTTAATATCGCTCAAGAATAATCTAAAATCTGATTGTTTAAGGTTAGATAAGATCTCTCTATTTATTTTGCTACTCAGTCTATTTTTGAAAAATTTTATGAAGAAATAAATATCGTTAAAATAGCTTTCTATAGTGTTTTCTGAAAAATTTCTGGCTAGAAGAAAAGCCTGCCACTTTTCAAAAACAGATACAAGAAATTCATCAGTCATTTTAGCCAATTCTTTAAGATATATCTTTTTTTTGTTTTTTGTGCTATTATCTTTCATAGAAAGTAAGCCTATTCTAAAATGTTCATAAAAAATAAAAAAATTATATCTAAATTTCTTACTTGTCTAATTATCATTTTGTTATCGTTTAATGCAAGTTCTTCAACTCAAAATGCTATCTCTTTAATTAGAGATGATGAAACTGAAACTTTTCTGCGTGAAGTAACCACGCCAATTTTTCGCTCAATCGGCTTAGATGAAAATTCTGTTGAAATTGTTATAATTAATGACCCATCAATAAATGCTTTTGTTGCAGGTGGGCAGAAGGTTTTTATCCATACTGGATTGATTATGGAATCAGATGATTTGGCTTCATTGCTTGGGGTTTTAGCTCACGAAGCTGGACATATCAAGGGTGCTCACTTGATACAAAAAAGTAGAAATTTTGAAGATATAAACCTTGGAATGATTGCTGGTTATGTTCTTGGCTTAGGCTCAGTAATTGCCGGTGCACCAGCAGAAGCAGGGCTTGCAATATCATCTGCTGGGCAGAATATTGCAACAAGGCGTGCTTTAAGTTACTCAAGAGACTATGAAAACGCCGCAGATGCAGTGGCGCTTGATGTAATGAGGGAAATTAATATCACGCCTCTTGGCCTTGTAAAAATTTTAAGAAAACTTACAGCAAAACAGAGAATTGCAGGTGATATTGTGGATCAATATATGCTAACCCACCCAGTTTCAGAAGATAGAGTAAATTACATTCTAAATTATGTAAAAGCCAACCCAGAGGTTGATAAAAAAACGCCCGATGCTCAAGAAGCAAAATTCAAAAGAATTAGAGGTAAATTTTATGGCTTCCTTGCAAACCCTAAGCGAACAAGAGGGCTATATAGCAGAAAAGCAACGAGCGACGGATATTACGCACTTGCAGTTGCTTATCATAAAGAAGCAAGATTTGATGAATCGCAAGCCTACTTAAATAAGCTTATAAGCCAAAACCCCTCTGACCCTTATTATCAAGAGCTTAAAGGCCAATTTTTATTTGAAATGGGCAAAATAAAAGAAGCCTCTAAGCAATATCAAAAAGTTACAGAAATGCTGCCGAACTCTAATTTAATAAAATTAAAATATGCAAATTCATTAATGGCAGAAGGTGGTAAACCAAGCCTTTTGGAAGCAATTACAATTCTAAAAACTATCACCGCTCGCGAGACAAAAAATATAGGTGCGATAAATCGTCTTGGTATTGCTTATGGAAAGCTCGGAATGTTAGATAATTCATATCTATATTTAGCGGAATCAGCGATTCTTGCTAAGGATAAAAATAACTCAAAATTTTACCTCTCAAAAGCAGAGCAACTTGTTGATAAATCATCACAGAATTACCTAAAATTCAACGAATTGAAAAAAGAGCTTGGAAGACTTTTAGAAAACTGATAATAATTTTTTTTACTAACAAAAATAAAAAATTATTTCTATGGCTCAAAGAATTTTAATATTGGTTTTATTCCTGCTTGCAATTATAACTTCTTCTTCTCTCACCGTGCTTTATTTACAAAATAAATCTGGCGGTTCTGCAAATGTTGCACCAGCAAATTTAAGTGCTGAAATTTCCAAATTTATTGAAGAAAACCCTGAAATTATTATCCAAGCTCTCAAAAAATCACAAATGAGGCAAGCTGAAGTTGAAGCTAAAAAAGCTGAAGGTGCGGTTAAAGATGTTCTGCCGAAACTTAAAGAAAGAAAAGCAATTGCGGGAAAAAATGATGGCGATGTTGTCTTTGCTGTTTTCCACGATTTTAATTGCGGTTTTTGCAGAAAATCAGTGGGTGATGTTGTGAAAGTATCTGAAAATTTCAAAGATGTAAAAATCGTTTTGATTAATCTTCCAATATTAGGGCCTCTCTCAGTTGACAAAGCAAAAGTTTCTGAAGCTATTGCCCAAATTTCCCCTGAAAAATCTTTTGATTTTTTTGTTAAGATGGAAAAGGAAACCCCAAAAACTCTTGAACAAATTCTTGCAATAGTTGAATCTATTGGCGTTGATGCTGGAAAAGTGAAAGAAGTTGCTAATAGCAGTGAAGTTGAAAATATCCTGTCTCAAAATCGTGCGATTGCTGAACAAGTTGGAGTGCAAGGAACACCTGCTTTTATAATTGATAATCAAATTATCAAAGGTGCTTTAGGCTATGATGCTTTTGCAAATGCTATCAACAAAGCAAAATAAGGTGCTAGGTATTAGGGCTTAGAGTTTAGGTTAAAATTTGTTACCATACATTCATGTTTCATTCCCGCGAAAGCGGGAATCCATAAAAACAATTAGATTATAAATTAATTGTTTCAAGATATTAAAAAATTTATAAATTTTTGCTAAATACTGATGAAAAAAATTCTTATTCTTAATGGCCCTAACTTAAATATGCTAGGCAAGCGAGAGCCAGACATATACGGCCATATAACCCTTGGAGAGATTGAGAAAAGATGCAAAGACTTAGCTAATTCAAAAAATATTGAAATTGATTTCTTTCAATCAAATAATGAAGCGGATTTAATTGATAAAATCCACAAATCTAGCAATAATTTCTCTGGGATTATTATAAATGCAGGGGCGTTTACTCATACTTCCATTGCTATTATGGACGCATTGTTGCTAGTTAATATTCCAGTTATTGAAGTTCATATTTCAAATATTTTTAGGCGTGAACAATTTCGCCATAATTCCTATATTTCCCTTGCGTCAAAAGGCGTTATTTGTGGCCTTGGCGTTGATTCCTACTTGCTTGCCATCACTGCCCTTTCTAATTTGATGAAGTAATTTTAAGGAAATACTGGCACTAAGTTAAGTGCAGTTTTCTCATCAAAACCAAAAGTGATATTAAAATTCTGAACCGCCTGCCCAGACGCCCCTTTTGTAAGATTATCAATCGCAGAAATTATAATTGATCTATTTTTAATTCTATCCGCAAAAATATTAATCAAACATAAATTAGTGCTATAAACATTTTTAATAGTGGGGATATTCTTAGCCTCAGCAATCTTCACAAAATCTGAATTTTTATAATTTTCTTGCAAGCATTCCTTCAAATTTTCAGAAGTAACACCAGCCTTATTTTTAACATATATATTTGAAATCATACCCCTGCTAATGGGGATTACTTGCGGAGTAAAACTTATTGTAACTGGGTTATTTGCAAAAATTCCAAGCTCTTGCTCAATCTCTGAAAGATGCCTGTGAGAGGCAATTCCATAAGGTTTCAAATTTTCATTCACTTCAGTAAATAGATTATTCGCATCAGCTTTTCTGCCTGCTCCTGAAATACCAGATTTTGAATCAGAAATTATATCATCAATCTCAATCAAATTATTTTTAAGAAGCGGAATTAGTGGCAATAAAATTGAAGTTGGATAGCAGCCCGGGCAAGCAATTAAATCCGCTTTTGCAATTTCTTCACGATAAATCTCAGATAAACCATAGACAGCCTTGCTTTGAAGCTCTAACGCTTTATGTTTTTGGTGATAATATTTTTCGTAATCATCGGGGTTTTTTAGCCTAAAATCAGCTGAAACATCAATAATTTTAATATTTTTTGGAATTTTAAGAGCAACTTCCTGTGTTGTTCCGTGCGGCAAGCATAGAAAAACAGCTTGAATATCATCAAAATTTGCATCTTCAAATTTGATAAGAGCTGGCAGATTATAAGGTGCTAGATGAGGGAAAATCTCTGAAATATTCTTCCCTGCATTTGATTCCGCAATAAGAGATTTTATATTGGTATTTGGGTGATTAAGAAGGATTCTAATAAGCTCAACGCCAGTATATCCGCTAGCACCAAAAATCGCTATATTTAATTTTTTAGTCATAATTTTTAGAAAAAAATTCTTTGCAAAAGCATTTATACAAGAAAAAATCTTTTAGCGAATAAAATTATTAGTTGGAATAATTCTAAAACTTCACTAAAAACAAGTTTGTTTTAATTTGTGGAGGGGTGGCCGAGCGGTTGAAGGCGCACGCTTGGAAAGCGTGTTTAGGTTAACCCCTAACGTGGGTTCGAATCCCATCCCCTCCGCCATGTTAATTATGTTAAATAATAATAAATTAGGATTCTGGAGATATAGTTTCTGAGTTGAAGATATTAGTTTTATGAAGAATGGTGGAGCCTAGCGGGATCGAACCGCTGACCTCCTGAATGCAAATCAGGCGCTCTCCCAGCTGAGCTAAGGCCCCTAGAATAAAGGGAATAATTGATAAATGTTTCTATAAAATAAGTTTTAATTGTCAAGAGGCTTTTTTTAAGGGGGATTTTTTAATAGCCGATGTTTATAATAATTTAGCTATATCATTTTGATCTAATGATTTTATACATGAAGGAGTCGCAGAGGGCGTTGAAGCTCGCATCTAGAATATTTCCTGAAACGCCAATTGTATTCCATCTATTGCCTAAAGAATCTTTACTTTCAATTTGAACACGAGTGATTGCCTCAGTGCCGAGTTCATTTTTCATAATTCGCACTTTGTAATCACTGAGGGATACATCTTTCACAATCGGATATTTCTTGCGGAGTGCCTTCCTGATAGCCTTATATAAAGCATCAACTGGGCCTTTTGCCTCAGCAATTTCATTGTAAATTTTACCCTGTATTGATAATTTAATTGTTGCTTCAACATAATTTTCAAAATCGCCAGAATTATTGGTTTTTCTTTCGTCAATAATTCTAAAGGATTTCACGGCAAAATATTCAGGAATATCCTCTGTTATTTGATGTGCTAAAACTTCAAAACTTGCATCAGCAAAATCATATGAAAAGCCAGCAGATTCCCGCTTTTTGACTTCATTGAATAATTTCTCAATTTTATCTTTATCGGCAGGAATTTTGAGGTCTTTTAAGCGTGCCGAAATATTGCTTCGCCCTGCTTGATCAGAAATCACAATCACCCTTTTATTGCCGATAATTTCAGGCGAAATATGCTCATAGGCGTTCGTATTTTTATTAACCGCAGAAGCGTGAATACCCCCTTTATGTGCAAAGGCAGAATCCCCAACATAAGCAGCGTGCTTATAATGCGTTTGGTTCAAGCGTTCTTCAAGAGAATCAGAAATTTTTTTGAGCTTTTTTAGTTGAGAATCACTAACAGAAATTTCATAACCCATTTTATATTTTAGCGTTGGGATAATTGAAATAAGATTAGCATTTCCGCACCTCTCGCCATAGCCGTTTATTGTGCCTTGCACTTGCCTTGCACCAGCACGAACGGCCTCAAGCGAGTTTGCAACTGCGTTTTCAGTGTCATTATGACAATGAATACCGATAAAACTTCCAGCAATTTCTGAGGTAACTTTTTTGGTAATATCATAAACTTCAAAAGGCAGAGTTCCGCCATTTGTATCGCATAAAATCACCCATCTTGCCCCCGCATTATAGGCAGATTTTATAACTTTCATGGCATATTTTGGGTTATTTTTATAGCCATCAAAAAAATGCTCTGCATCAAAAAATACTTGTTTTCCTTTACTTTTGAGATGGGAAATTGTTTCGGTAACAATTTCAAGGTTTTCCTCTAGTGAGATATTTAGAGCTTCCTTAACATGAAAATCCCACGATTTACCAACAATGCAAATATTTTTTGCCTTACATTTAACAAGATTTTTAATCGCTAAATCATCTTCAATATTAACGCCGGCTCTCTTTGTCATGCCGAAGGCGACAATTTCAGAATTTTTGAGTTTTGGAATGTTGTTGAAATATGCATCATCAGTTTTGTTAGAGCCAACAAAACCCGCCTCAATATAATCAAGCCCAAGATTATCAATATCTTGAGTTAGCTCAAATTTATCATTAAGTGAAAAATTTATGCCCTGCGTTTGTGCGCCATCACGCATTAAAGTATCGTATAGGTATATTTTGTTTTTATTTTCCATATTTTGCTACTTACTGGATTTTACGCCATTTTACAAGATTGAATTGTTGGAGAGCTTTTTGATTTTATAGCCTAATCACAAATTGTCACCCCGCATTTATTGCGGGGTTAACCATAAAGCAACTCTTTTGAATCAATCAACAACCCCCTCTTCATGCCCGCGGAAGCGGGTATCCATTGCTGAATAGATTCTCGCTTCCGCGGGAATGAAAAATGATGTGGCTATTCTTTACCCCGCAATAAATGCGGGGTGACACTATGGTGAAAAAGGGCAGAAATTTAATAAAATTTATAGATATTAGTTATTGCCAAATTCTTTTTTACCAAAGAAAAACTTTTGACAAAATACTCAAATAAGTTTTTATAGAAAAAACTATAATATAATTTC